>JACIXC010000017.1 GCA_014360655.1 Actinomycetota bacterium
GCTCAACGAGATCCTTTGCAGATGGAATTACGTGTACAATTACGTGAGACCACACCAGAGCCTGGGTTATCTCACCCCCATGGAGTTCCTGAAGGCGTGGATGGAGGAGAGCAAGGATAGGGATGGAGTGTTCACCATGTAGTGAACCAGCACAGCCACTTTACAGCATGTAAACTCTCTGTTAATATCGAGGTGCTTCGGGCTGCACCGGCACGTCACGATCCCTATCGCGGCTGCGCTCCACGGCGGTTCCGCGGTGGAGGACGGAAAAGGGAACACGCAAGGAACGGGGCGCACACCGGCCGGTGGCTTTACGGGTTTTCACGCGCCGCATGCCCGTGTTCCTCCCGCGACGGCGGGGTGGAGGGAACACCGCGCGGCGCAGCTCCGGCCGCGGGCCGCGGCGGGGAGTTCCCGGGTGCGGGCGTGTGTTTCTGGAAGCGGGTAGGAAGACCGATAAGGAGGGGGTTTGCATGAACGAGTTGGTGGAGGTGGCCAAGTACGTATGCGGGCTGAGCTACGATCAGCTCCCCCGCGAGGTGGTGGAGGCGGCCAAGCTGCCCATCATCGACTGCCTGGGGGTGACCGTCGCCGGGCTGGAGGACGACTGCTCGCGCATCGCGGCGGACTGGGTGGCTTCCATGGCCTGCAAGGAGGAGGCGACGCTTTTCTACGAGTTCCGCAAGAGCGCGGCGGCATGGGCCGCCCTTGCCAACGGCACCGCGGCGCATGCCCTGGATTACGACGACGTGAGCTTCCGCATGATGGGGCATCCCTCCGTCGCGCTGGTGCCGGCCATCGTGGCGCTGGGAGAGGTCCTCGCGTCGTCGGGGAAGGACTGCCTCACGGCCTACGTGGCGGGCCTGGAGGTGGCGGCGAAGGTGGGGTCCACCCTGGGCGGCAATGCCTACATGCTGGGGTGGCACCAGACCAGCACCCTGGGGGCCCTGGGAGCGGCCGCATCCTGCGGCAAGCTCCTCGGGCTGGACGAGGAGCAGATGGCATACGCGCTGGGCATCGCCTGCTCGCTATCCAACGGCCTGCGCGCCAACTTCGGCACCATGACCAAGCCCCTGCACGCGGGGGTGGCGGCGATGAACGGCGTCATGGCGGCCCAGCTGGCCTCGCGCGGCTTCACCTCCAACCCGGACGTCCTCTTCGGGGAGAACGGGTTCGCCCGCGCCTTCTCCTGCGACACGGAGCGGGCGGAGGAGCTGGCGAGGACCCTGGGAGAGCCCTACGAACTGCTCGACCCCGGCCTCTCCTACAAGCCGTACCCCTGCTGCCGCGGTCCCCAGGGGGCCATAGACGCGGCCCTGCTGGCGAGGGAGGAATGGAAAAAATTGGGAGAGGTGGACGCGGCCCAGATCGAGAAGCTTGAGTGCAGGGTCCCCGCCTGGCTGCGGGGGGTACTCATGTACCACGAGCCCAAGACGGGCACGGAGGGCAAGTTCAGCCTGGAGTTCTGTGTTTCCGCGGCCCTGCTGGAGGGCAAGGTCGGCATAGGACAGTTCCGCGACGAGGTGGTCACCGCCCCGCACATAGTCGAGGCCATAAGCCGCTTCGAGTGGAACGACCTCGAGGGGGACATCACCAGCCCCTTCGCCTCCGAGGTGGTGGTGCACCTGAAATCCGGTGAAAGGGTGGAGGGGAAGACCGAGAAGCCCCTGGGAGAGCCGGGGAACCCCATGAGCGACGAGCAGATATTCGACAAGTACCGCGAGTGCGTGGGGAACGTCATCGGGTTCCAGGTGGCGGAGGATACCCTCGGCATGTTGCGGCGGATGGAAGACCTGGACGACGTCAACAGCCTCATGCAGGCCTACCGGGCCTGACCGCGACGGGACGCGACGAAGCCCGGACCACGCGCGTGATCCGGGCTCTCTCTTTCCTCCGTGCCCGGGCCGCGGCTTTGCCGTCCCGGCGGAGCGCTGCGGCCCTCCCGGCGGAGCGCGGCGGGGGGCGTAAAGCTGTCGCCGGACCGCGCCGCAACGGCCCCCTGCCCGCGACCCTACCGTTTCAGGCGGGCGCCTGCGACTCCCCCAGGCGCGAGCGGATGAACTCCGCGACCTGCGAGATGTAGGTGCCGGACACGAAGACCTCCGCCACCCCCATCTCCTTGAGCTTGGGGATGTCCTCCTCGGGGATTATGCCGCCCACCAGCACCATCTTATCGCCGACGCCCTTCTCCTCGAGCAGGGACATGAGGCGGCGGACGATGCTCAGGTGGGCACCGGAGAGGATGGAGAGCCCGATGACGTCCACGTCCTCGTCCACGGCGGCGTTGGCGATCTCCTCCGGGGTACGGCGCAGCCCCGTGTAGATGACCTCGAACCCCTCGTCCTTGAGGCCGTAGGCGATGACCTTCGCCCCCTGGTCGTGGCCGTCCAGGCCGGGCTTGGCCACCAGGACCCGGATGACTTTCTTGCCCGTCGTCGTGCTCATGGCTACCTCCTCGGCTCGCTTCGCCTCTGTTTCGCGTTCTCCACGTTAGCCTTCCTTATGCCTTCCTTATTTTACCTTCTCCGCTTCCGGTGGTCCCCGTTTCCCGCGATTTCCCGCCTATTCCCATATGGGCCGGCACTCCAGGAGCCGCACCCGCATGCCCGTCTCGCGGCCGATGTCCAGGTACGGACGCCCCGTGAGGTCACGTCCCCAGCGGCTGAGCTGGAAGGGGCTGGAGGGGATGACGACCAGGTCGGGACGCCGCCCCTCCGCCGCCGCGTACTCGCGCAGGTGGTCTATGAAGTCCTGCACCACGAGGAGGTCCCCCAGGATGATGTTCCCCCCGAAGTAGCGGTTCTCCGGGACGTCCAGGCGGAAGTCGACGTCTCCGGGTACGGCGGAAGGATGTTCCGCCAGGAGCTGCTCGAAGGTGGGACGCACCAGGCGCGAGGTGAGGAAGAGCACCGAGCGCGCCCCGCTGGCGGCGATCATGCCCCGCAGGTCCTCCAGGTACGAGCTCCTCAGGCCCGTGCCCATGAAGACCGCCCCGAGGTGGCTCGAGGTGCACGGCTCGTAGGGGTAGCGGTGATCCCCCGCGTGAAGACGCAGGCTCGCGCTCCCCCCGTTCCTCCTCACGGTCACGGAGATCAAGTCCTGCCCGCTTTGCTGGAAGAGGGTGAGCAGGTCGCGCGCCTGCGGCCGGTTCCTCACCCTGATGCCGTTCATCTCCAGGATGACGTCTCCCGCGCGCAGCCCGCCCCGGGCGGCGGGGGAGCCGGGCACCACGCCGGTAACCTCCGCGAGGTTCTTGCGGGAGCGGGTGAGGTTCTCCTCGTACATGGAGGGGCTCACCACGATGGGGCAGGGGAGCTCGCGCCTCAGCTCCTGCACGCGGTGCACGGTCTCCTCCCATACCAGTTCGCTGTCGAAGAGGGGGCGGGGCGAGAAGAAGCGCGAGTACCCGGGGAGGTTCACCTGCACCAGGCGGGCGTGGTTGTCCGCCGCGTAGCGGCACGTCTCTCCCAGGTCCCGGAGCATCTCCTCCAGGGAGGGCTGCGGCCAGGCCACGACGGTCACCGCGTAGGGTATGCCCGCCGCCGCGAGCAGGGGGAGGGAGCGGATGGCCGTCTCCGGGCGCGGGTCCCGCATCAGGTACGAGCGCCGCGCCGGGGAGGAGCTGTTGAGCGAGAGGTCCAGGGAGAGAGGGGCGAGCTCGGCCAGCGCCGAGACGACCTCGGTCGTGAGGTTGTCGCCGCTGGTGGAGAAGCGCAGGGGGCGGTCGCTCTTCTCCCGCAGGGCGCGCAGCAGCGGGAGGGCGTGCGGATGGGCGAGGACGTCGCGCGGTCCCCCGAAGCGGGGGAAGAGCCCCCGTCGCGCCCGCGGGTTGTAGTGGCGCAGCTGCTCTTCCAGGTATTTCCATTCAATGTCCGCTTCCCGCGCCGGTTGCGTGAGGGAGGGGAGGGAGCCCTTGTTGTAGCAGAATATGCAGTCGCAACGGCAGCGGGTGGCGGCGTGGTTGAGGATGTCGGCGGGGTCATCCACGGGTGCGTCCGCCCAGTCGGAGGGCCGGCGCAGCCGGAAGGCGTCCACCTCCACCGGCCTGCCCCCGCATTCCAGCTGCACCAGGGAGAGCAGGCTCTCGAGCTGGCGGGCCAGGAAGGCTATGCGCGGCTCGTAGAGGGAGACGTTGTCCATGTTCTCCAGGGCGGCGCCGCGGGCCGCGGGGAGGGGAGGAGCGGGTGTGCCGCGGCGCCGTCCGTCCTGCAGGCCGTGGCGCCCGCGCTCCGGTCCCAGGAGGCGGAAGCCGTCCACCTCCACCACCCGTTCCCCCTCCAGCGGAAGAGCGATGTCCAGGATGTTGCGCAACTGCTCGCGCACCGTCTCCACGAACGGCTCGCGGCGCTCTGCGCGGGCGTCGCCGGGGGGACGCAGCGGGTAGCGGAAAAGGCTCTCCTCCTCCATGGCGGCGTGACCCCCGTTCAGAAGGGGGAGGGCGCCTGATACTCGCCGAACACCTCGCGCAGCACGTTGCAGACCTCGCCCTCGGTGACGTATGCCTTGGCGCACTCGATGAGGTGGGGGATGAGGTTCTCCTCCTCCCTGGCCGCCAGGTCCTTGAGCTCCTTCAGGAGGCGGGCCACCTCCTTGTTGTCGCGGCTCTTCTTGAGCTCGGCCAGGCGCGCCTTCTGTTTCTCCTCCGCCTGCTCGCGCTTCTCCGGGTCGTAGGGGTTGGGCACCAGGCGGTTGGTGGTCACCTCCAGCTCGCCCTCCCCGGTGAAGCAGTTGACCCCCACCACCAGGCGCTGTCCCGTCTCAACGGCCCGCTGCCGCTCGTAGGCGCTGCGGGAGACCTCCCGCTGCATGTAGCCGTTCTCGATGGCAGCAACGGCACCGCCCATCTTCTCTATCTTTTCCAGTTCCTCCCAGGCAGCGTTCTCGATCTCGTCGGTGAGGGCCTCCATGCAGTAGGAACCGGCGAACGGGTCCGTGTACTCGAGCAGCTTGGCCTCGCAGGTGATGATCCTTCCGGCGTCGGTGGCCAGCTGCATGGCCTCCATGCTCCACCCCAGGCCCAGCGGCTCGTCGTAGGGCGGGAAGGGCAGTGGCCGTCCGCCGGACATGACGCTGGCCACGGCGCCCAGCACCGCGCGGGTGAGGTTGTTCAGCGGTCGCTGCAGGGTGGTGGAGGAGGGCCCTATGTGGGCCCCCAGGACCTGGCGTATGCGCATGCTGCGCTCGTCTTTTGCCCCGAACCTCTCCTTGAGGATGCGGGCGTACATGCGGCGCGCCGCCCGCTGGAAGGCGATCTCCTTGAGGATCTCCATGCTGCCGCCGAAGGCGTTGAAGGTGAAGCGGGGCGCGAACTCGTCCACGTGCAGTCCGGCGTCTACCCCCACCTGCAGGTACTCCATGGCGATGGCCATGGAGAAGGCGAGGTCCTGCTCGCGGGTGGCGCCGGCCTCACGGATGTGGTAGCCGCCGATGCTGGTGATGTTCACGTTGGGCATGTGCCGGCATATGAAGAGCAGGCTGTCGCGGAACATGCGCAGCGCCGGCTTGGGCGGGAAGATATAGGTGCCCCTCGCCACGTACTCCTTGAGGATGTCGTTCTGGGGCGTGGCGCGCAGCTTCTCGAGGGGTATCCCCCTTTTCTCGGCCAGCGCCGCGTACATGGCGATGATGAAGTTGGCCGGCGCGTTGATGGTGAAGTTGGAGGCGATGCGGTCCAGGTTGAGGTCGCCCTGGTAGGGTTCGTAGATGATCTCGAAGTCGGCCAGGGTGTCCACACATACCCCCACCTTGCCCACCTCGCCCTCGACCAGGGGGTCGTCCGAGTCGTAGCCGCACTGCGTGGGGAGGTCGAAGGCGAGGTTGGGCCCTCCCCGGCCGCCCCGCTCGAGCATGCCCTTGTAGTAGTCGCGGGTGTCCTCGGGGGTCCCGTAACCGGAATAGATGGCGGCGCGCGTCGGACCCGCGCCCGGGATCTGCCCCGTGCCTTCCCCGCTGCCGGCCATGTGGGCGAAGCGGGCAAGCCCCGCCAGGGGCTCTATGGCGAAGGTCCCGGCGGTGAAGGGGTAGGTTCCGGGGAAGCCCACCTTTTCCAGGAAATCGAAGTCCTCGATATCGAGGGGAGAGTAGAAACGGCTGCTCTCCGGCGTGCAGTAGGGAAATTTCTTGATGGTCTTGGCCAGGGGCCCTTCCTCCCAGGCCTTCTTCGCTTCCCGTATCTTCTCCAGGTCCTCTTTCATCTTCTCCCCCTTCCTCCCGGTTCATGAGCCTTGCTATGGTCTGCCGTGCGGCGCTTGGCTTCAAGAGGGGATCACGGCGAGTGGCTAAGACCCCGGACCCCGCCGCGGCCGCCGGCTTTGGACGGGATGCGCCTGCTTTCCGAAGCCTCGGGAAGAGTGCCGCAAGGGGCGACCTTCCCCTCAGCAGGAACCCTCGTTCTTCCGTGACCCGCCGCACGCCCGCCCCGGGCGATCGATACGCTTACCGACAACGCGGCCTCAGGTGCCGTGGAGCGAGCTGTAAGCATCCGTGAAGCCATCATCGACCATCCACGAAGCCATTATTGTTCCGTCGTGCGGGAGTCCGCAAGTCCTCATCGCTACTTATCAAATGCCGTTGAGTAACCGGATACTTTACCTTTCGCCCGGGTCTTCCTTCGCGCATCTGGCTTTTCATGCGCCTGTCGCCGCTTCCCGCCCGCCGTAATTCCGCCGCGGGATCGGGCGGCCGCGAAAGGGCCGGGAACGCCACACATGTATACTCTAAGTAAAGTTAACGCATGGGAGGTGTTCCTGGCAAGTGCATCCTGCCGGCGCGGCCGAACGGCGGGGCGCCGTCAGTATACCCAGCCGGGGAAGGTGCAGACGTTGGCGGGCTCCCTGCCGCGGTACATCTCGATGCCCCTCCAGGGCTCCCCCAGTATGCCGTCGTGGATGGCCCAGGCGCGGCCGCGCACCGTCTTCTCCATGCCCGGCCGGCGGAAGGGGGTACTCCCGTCCAACCTCTCGTACAGCTCTCCTCCCGGCTGGAAGCCGGCATGGATCTCCTCCATCCTGCGCCGTCCACGGATGTAGTTGAACCCGTAGCTCTCGAAGATGATGGCGTTGTTGTAGGCCAGGGGCTCGGCTATGACCATGTCCTGCCCCATGGCCGCCACGAAATCGCGCGCCAGGGGCACGAAGTCCCTGAAGACGCGCAGGCCCCTCCGCACCTGCCCGGGCGCCAGCCCCGCCTCCATGGCCCGGATCTCCTCGGGGATGTTGCGGCGCACGGTGGCGAACTTGGTGCGCCGCCCCGCCTCGTCCACGTCGGTGTTGAAGCGGGGGCTGCGGGGGTCGTTGACGATGAGGAAGTTGATGTCGATCTTGAAGAAGGCGGTGTCCTCGATCTCCAGGAAGAAGACGCAGTCCTGGTCGCCGGGATGCTCCCGCACCTCGATGATGGCGAAGGTGCCCCGCCGCGGGGCCTTCACCTCCACCACCCTCTCGCCCTCGCGGTTGGTGAAGGTCGCGCGGTCGATGCCCAGGAGGTCGTAGATCCGGGCGGGGACGAGGAGGGAATAGAGCCTCAGCTTGGTATCATCTTCCAGTTGGTTGAGGTCGTGGATGCTGTGGTGGTCGGCGTCGCCCACCAGGCGCCGGAATTCGCCCGCGAGGTCGAAGGAAGCGGCCTCCGCCAAGAGGCGTCACCCCCCCTTCGCCGCGCCGTCAGCCCGGGCGGCGCGCCGTTCCGCCTCTCGTGGTCCCGCCCCTCCCGCGCCGAGCTTCTCGTCGATGAAGCCGGCGCAGCGCATGGCCATGGCCATGATGGTCAGCTGCGGGTTCACCCCCGGGGAAGAGGGGAGAACGCTGCCGTCGCAGACGTAGAGGTTCTCCACGTCCCAGGTCTCGCAGGTGTGCCTCACCACCGACCATTCGGGGTCGCCCCCCATGCGGCAGGTGCCCAGTGGGTGGTACGCGCTCATGCCGTAGAAGTCGGTGACCCGCACCCGGGACCTCTCCAGGTTCCGCAGGTCGCGCGGGCCCGTGAGCTCGTAATGGCCGGCGATGGCGGTGAAGACCCTGCGGGCTCCCGCGGCGAACCATATCTCGGCCATGAGGACCACGGCCGCCTTCGCCTTCTCCACGTCCTGGCCGCGCAGCAGGTAGAAGATGTTGGGCCGGTACCCGGGACGTCCCGTGTCCTTCACCACGCCGCCGGAGACGCTCTCCGAGACCATGCCCCCGAAGATGCCCATGTTGGGATATTTTACCATGAGACCCGCGCTGCGACGCCCGGCGAAAGGGAGGGAGAGCACGTGTATCTCCGGCGGGACGGTGCCCCCTTCCAGCATGATGCCCTCCCCCTGGAACTCGTCCACGTAGCATGCCTGCGGGATGCCCCGCGGCGGCCCCAGGACCTCGTCGAAGAGGGCCACGGCCTGGGTGCAGGGATGGACGGCCAGGTTCTTCCCCACCTGGCCGCTGGAGTTGGCCAGCCCCTGCCGCAGCAGCAGGTAAGGGGTGCAGATGGCGCCCGCGGCGAGCACCACCACCCGCGCCTCCACTTCCAGCCTTCTCCCGTTGGGTTTCCCGGTGGCCTCATCGAGGAACTGGCAGGAAATGCCTACCGCCTTTCCGTCCCTCACCAGGATGCGCTCGGCGCGGCAGCCGGTGTAGACGTCCGCGCCGAAGGAGACGGCGTCGGGGATGAAGGTGACGTCCACGCTCTGCTTGGACCCGGAGGGGCAGCCGAAGACGCAGGAACCGAAGCCCTCGCACTCCTTGGCGTTGCGCGGCAGCCAGCCGCACGAGAGGCCAAGCTTCTCCGCGCCGGAGAGGAAGGTGGTGGCCACCTTTCCCGCCACCTCGGGGTCTGCGCGCTTCACGAAGAGGTATTCCTCCAGGTGCCCGTAGATGAGGTTGAGCTCCTCCTGCGTGATGTCGTCAAGGCCGTGGGTCATGCGCCATTTCTTGAGCACCGGGGGGTGCATGCGCAGGGCGGTCCCCGAGTTGACGGTGGTGGTGCCGCCCACCGTCTTCCCCAGGGGGAGGAGGATGAAGGGGAGGCCCATGGTCACCGTCTGGCCCGCGTCGCGGTACATGCGCATGTAAGCCTCGGCCGGCTTGAGGTTGAAGTCCTCGCGGGTAAAATGGGCGCCCTCCTCCACCACCAGCACCGCGTGTCCCGCCGAGGCGAGCTCGCGGGCCAGGGGGCCGCCGCCCGCGCCGGAGCCGACGATGGCCACGTCCACCGCGCGGCGCAGGTCCTGGCGGACATCGCGGGAGGGGATGATCATCCTTCCGCCTCCTCGCTCGCGCCCTCGCGCGGGGGCAGGGAGCGGTCGCGGCTCACCACCCGCAGCGAGGCTTCCTCCTTGAGGGCCCGGGGATCGAAGCCCAGCGGCACGGACACCTCGGGACGGCGGTAATACGAGGTGAGCACGGGAAGCGCGAGGATCGTGGCCGCGCCCCGCGGCAGGGGGTTGCGGGAGGAGAGGAGGCGGTTGAGGAGCTCCTCCCTGCGCGCGGGGTCCAGGCGGGTGAAGGTCCTGCCCTTCAGGAGCAGCGAGAGGAAGTTCAGGAAGGCGTAGGAGGCGCGGAAGGCGCCCGGCAGTTCCGGCGCCCCCGCGCGCAGGTATTCCTCGATGAAGGGCACCTGCTCGGCCGCCTCGGGAGGGGGCAGTCCTGCGGGGCGGCCCGTGAAGGCCTCGAGCAGCGCCCCCCACTGCTCGCGCGTCAGCGTTTTCACGGCGACACCGCCTTTTTCTTGTGGCCACACCCGCCTTTCCCGCCTTTCCAGCCCTTTTCGGCCCGTGATGCCGTGGGTGCGACGTGTAGAAAATGGTTAGTACGCGAACGCTTGCTCATATCATCCTCCCTGCATGCGTGCTCACCATCACGCCCGCGGGCATGAAACGCGGAGCGCTC
The DNA here is from genome assembly GCA_014360655.1 of Actinomycetota bacterium. Taxonomy (NCBI): domain Bacteria; kingdom Bacillati; phylum Actinomycetota; species Actinomycetota bacterium. The sequence continues at coordinate 9,864 of JACIXC010000017.1, forward strand.
CCAAGGCGGCGCGGCCCGACGACACGGCAGCGGGTCGTCCCCGCCGCATCGGTGCGCCCGCCGCTCCCTCCCGTCACGTCGATATTATCATAATCACGGCCGGGGAGCGGACTCACGGCAGGGGAGCGGCCGACCGCGGTGTCCTTGCGGGTGGCGCCGTGCCGTGACGCCTTGTGGTTTGCGAGGCGGGGGAGCGCCGCAGGGGGAAAGGGGCCGGGTTTGAAAATATAATGGGTTGGGAAGGGTTGCACGTGTCGAGTCGTCGGGATGGCCCGGGCGCGACGTTCGGGCATGCCGGTGGGCACGCCGCCGGAGGGGGGAGGGGGAAGAACAGGAAACAAAGGGGGAGGGGAAGGAGAGGGAAGGCAAGTGGGGACGCAAGGATCTGCCGATGATGCGCGGAGGTGATTCCCGGAGGCGGAGGAGGTGCTTCCATGGCTGACGAGAGGAGAGAGAGCGGGGCTTTTACGAGGACCGACCACTATTTCAAGAGCAGGGGCAAGCGCTGCGCCGCATGGCTGTACCTGCCGCAGGGAGAGAAGAGGCCGCCTGTGGTGGTCATGGCCCACGGCTTCGGGGCGCAGCGTGACTTCGGACTCCCGGCTTACGCGGAAAGGTTCGCGGAGCGGGGGATGGCCGTCTTCCTCTTCGATTACCGCAACTTCGGGGCCAGCGAGGGCGAGCCGCGCAACCTGGTCAACCCCTGGCGCCACCTGCGTGACTGGAGGAGCGCGCTTGCCTGCGTGCGCTCCCTGAAGCAGGTGGACGGGAGTCGCGTGGCGCTGTGGGGTTCCTCGTACAGCGGGGGGCACGTGCTGGTGACGGCGGCGCGCGACGAGGGTGTGGCCGCCGTGTGCGCCCAGGTGCCCTTCGTGGACGGCGTTTCCTCCGCCCTTTACACGGGATTAAAACACGCCTTGCAGGCGACGGTGGCGTCCACGAGGGACATCCTGCGGGCCTTGACCCTCCGCGAGCCTTACCGGGTGCCCATCGTCTCCGACCCCGAGGTCTTCGGCATCATGAACACGCCGGAGAGCAAGCCCGGCTACCTCGCCCTGGTCCCCGAGGGGAGCGGCTGGAAGAACGAGTGCCCGGCGCGCGCCGTGCTCGAGCTTCTCCTGTACAGGCCCACCAGTAGGGCGCGGAAGGTGCAGTGCCCGGCCCTGGTGATCATGGGCGACAAGGACTCCCTCATCAGGCCGGCGGCGGTGGAGAGGGCCGCTTCCCGCATGCGCGAGGTTACCCTGGTCCATCTCCCGGTGGGGCATTTCGATGTCTACCACGGGGAGTGGTTCGAGAAGGTCGTCTCCATGCAGTCGGATTTCCTCTTGCGACACCTCCGCCCGTAGGGCCGTCCACCGTCCACTCCCCGCCCGTGGAGCGGCGCATGGCGGAGGCGCCTTCCCGAAACGCGACATCGAAGAAGCGGCACGGGATCGACCGTGATACGGGGTACCCGGTGATGGATGGCAGGAAAAGTGGATGGAAGTGGATGCAAAGGGGTGCCACGGGGCGGAAAACGGGCATTGTACGGGTCGAGAGTGGATAGGGATGGATAGAAGTGGAAGCTTTTGGTTGCGGTTGACCGGCCCGGCGGCAGCGACTAAGATATACACGGAATGACATGTCATTCAGTGGAGGGCCGGATGGACACAGCCTTGGTGAAGAAGCGCAGGGAAGAGATCATCGACGCTGCGCTTCAGGTCTTCGGGGAGAAGGGCTACCATGCCGCGAAGATAGAGGATATCGCCGCCGTTCTCGGCATCGGTCACGGCACCTTCTACCGCTATTTCAAGAACAAGCTGGACATCTTCAACCACGTCATGGAGTGGATACTTACCAACATTGCGGAACTGGTTGCGGGCGTCGATCCCTGGAAGCCGGAGACCCTGGGCGAATACCGCGAGCAGCTGGAGGAGATCGGCGACAGGATGTTCGACCTCTTCAAGAAAAACCCGCGGATAACGCCCATACTTTTTTACGAGGCACACGGCATAGACGACGCGGCGGTCCAGGAAAGGATCCGGGAGGCCTTCGACCTTATAGGTAGGTACACGGCCATGTACTTTGAGAACGGCGTGGCCAAGGGATACCTGCGCAAGGACCTCCACATAAGGGAGACGGCGCTGGCGGTCAACGCCGCCCTCTTCGAGGCCTGCCGCAGGGTGGTATCCTCGGACGACCCTGACCGCGACGTGGCGGTGTGGAAGGAGACCATCATCAACCTGATGCTGGACGGTATCGTCGCGCGTTGAGCGACGACGCGGTCCGCGTTGCGCGGCGGGGGGGCGGAATGCCGCGGCGGGGCCGCGTGTGTTGGGGCGACGAAGGGGTGATGGCAGGGCGCGAGCAAGGCTTCTCGAAGCACCGTTGCGGTCGACGAAGCAGGGAAAGGCACGGGGTGTAGCGGGAGGAGGTGAGAAAAGCCGGATCGTGATGAGGGCTTTCAGGGCCGGCCGCCGCCAGGCGCAAAGACGCGAGGCGCAGGGTTTGTGAGTCCTCCGCGGCGGCAGGGGATGACGTCGCGGAAGTCCGGGCAGGTCGGCCGTTGCGGATGAATGATAGGCTCGTCGTGGAAGGAGGTAGGAGATGGTACAGGTCGATGTCTTCTGGAGTTACGGCATCGGCTCCAGCTTCGCCCTGGCCGCCTTCCGCCAGCTGCGCAGGCTGAAGGCGGAGAACGAGGTGCGTAGGTGGAAGCTGGGCTGGAAGAAGCAGCCGCAGCTGGAGGCCGGCACGGAGGGCGCGGTGCCGGAGGCCGGGTCCGGGGGCCTGCAGGAGGCCCACGAGATGGCCTTCCAGGAACTGGTAAGCCAGCTCAAGGCCAACGGCTTCAAGCCGGGGGAGATGAAGGTCCAGGACCTGGGGAAGGCCCTCAAGGTGGTGAAGAAGTGGGCGGAGAAATACAGCGACGCCTTCAACAACGAGTACTTCCTCAAGAACCTGCTCTTCCTCTCCCTGCTTTTTGTGCCCTCGGGATCGGTGCTCCTGTGGTCCAACCCCAACTGGGAGACCATGCAGGTGGGCAGTTACGAGACCATCCCCCAGTGGCTGGTGGGCATCTTCACCACCACCAACGTGACCCAGGGTATCCTCGGCTTCCTGGTGACCTACAACCTGCTCATGAAAGGTAAATATTACCAGGCAGCCATGCAGACCGTCCTTGCCTACCTGGGATTCTTCTTCATCCTGGCCAACGGCTGGGACAACAAGGGTTACCAGCGCTTCTTCTCCAGGAACCGCGAGGCCTTCGAGGACTGGAAGTGGAGCAACATCTTCGGCTGGGCGGTCTCCGACGTGGCGGCCATACTCCTTGTCTACGGCGCCGCCTTCCTGCCCCTCATGTACTACTGGATCACCAAGTGGTTCATCGAGGGCGAGGAGCTGGAGAAGGGCAACGAGGGCGAGGTCGATATCTTCGAGGACCTGCCCAGGACGATAAGGAAGTTCATCGAGATCAACGTGGGCATCTTCGGGGGGACCCTGCTTCCCGCGGTGATAGCCACCTTCCTCATCCATCACCTGGGTTGGGCCAAGGGGCTTTCCCTCACCGCGGGGATGACCGGGCTCCTCATCAGCAAGTGGGGGCTGGCAAACGTGCTCCTCAAGAGGATAATGGGCATCGAGTCGCTGGAGGACGTCCCCGTGGAGGAGCTCGCGAGGCGGGCGCTGGAGGCGGAAAAGGAACTCGCACCCGCCACGGCCTGATAACCTCGCCCGCATGGCCGGCTCCGCTCGAGCACGGCGGGGCCGGCCCTTTTCGCGCTATCCCGGGGTCGTTTCTCGGGGTCGCTTCTCAGGCGTTGCCCCCGGCGGCGGCTTGTGGACGGTTCCCGTGTGTTGGAAAATGCGGACAGGACGTTCGGGCACGAGAAGAGACTTGAACCCTGTGCCTGGCTCCTGTGCCTGTAGGGACGGAGAGGATAAAGCGGGGAGGTGTGGGCCATGGCGGTGGAAGTGGAAAAGAACGGCAGGGTCTTCACGGTGATCATCAACCGCCCGGAGGTCAAGAACGCCATCGATTACCGGACTTCCCGGGAGCTGGCGGACGCCTTCCGCTCCTTCGAGGCGGACGAGAGCGCTTACGTGGCGGTGCTCTGGGGCGCGGGGGGGACCTTCTGCGCCGGCGCGGACCTCAAGGCCCTGGCCGCGAATCCACTCCAGGAAGCGTTGCGCCTGAACGAGGACATGGCGGAAGACGGACCCCTGGGGCCCACGCGCATGCTCCTCTCCAAGCCTGTGATCGCCGCCATCTCCGGTTACGCGGTGGCGGGCGGGCTGGAGCTGGCCATATGGTGCGACATCAGGGTAGCGGAGGAGGACGCGGTGCTGGGCATCTTCGAGCGCCGCTTCGGGGTGCCGCTCATCGACGGGGGAACGCAGCGCCTGCCCCGCCTCATCGGCATGAGCCGCGCCCTGGACCTCATCCTGACGGGCCGGCCGGTGGGGGCGGAGGAGGCTCTGGCCATGGGGCTGGTGAACCGCGTGGTGCCCAGGGGGAAGGCGAGGGAGGAGGCGGAGAGGCTGGCCGCGGAGCTCGCCGCGTTCCCGCAGGTCTGCATGCGCAACGACCGCCTGGCCGTCTACCGGGGCATCGGCCTGGAGTTCCCCGCCGGCCTGGAGATGGAGTACCGCCTGGGCATGCAGACGCTGCAAAGCGGGGAGGCTGTGGAGGGAGCGACCCGCTTCTCCGGGGGCGAGGGCAAGCACGGCGAGTTCAAGTAGAATGCAAGAAACCCCCGGCTTCCTCCCATGCGCCCTGCTCCGTTGCCTCGGCCTCCGGGTGCCTGAAGACGGATGGCGGGGGCGAAAGGGAACGCCTCCGGGCCTTCTTCCGGGTCCCGGGAAGGGCGATCGGGGCGTAAGTGGCAGGCGATTCACCTGGGGGAAACCCCGGGGAGGGGTTCAGGTGGGGGCGAAGCGGGCGGCCAGCTCCCTCACCTCGGAGGAAAGGTCGTCTCTCGCTCTTCCCCGGTATATGTCGACCATCCACCTTGCGATGGTATCCATCTCCCCGGGACCCATGCCCAGGTGAGTGACCTCGGCGGTGCCCAGCCTGCCCCAGGCATCGATGAAGATCCCTTTTTCTTCCAGTGAACGGCACAGCTTCGCGGCCTCCTTCCCCTCGAGATGCAATAGCACCTGGTGGGAAGCTGTGAAACCGCGTTCGGAAAAGCGCACCGGCAGCCCCCTTTCATGCAGGGAAGCCGCCAGGGAGCGGGCGTTTTCCACCACGCGGCGACCGTAGTCCCTGTCCGCCAGCAATTCCTCCAGGGCGATTCCCAGCGCCGCGATGCGGTTCACGTGGGGATTGTCGACCAGGGCGATCCCCTCCTCGAGATCCAGCTCCAGGAACCTCCTCAGGGTCACCTCCAGGGCGCGGTCGTTGACGAGGATGACGCCTCCCTGGGGACCGAACATGGTCTTATGGGTGCTGCCCATGAGCACGTGTGCTCCCTCCCTCAGTGGGTCCTGGAACTCACCGCAGGCTATAAGGCCCAGGACATGGGAGGCGTCGTAGGCAAGTAGGCAGCCGTGGCCGGTTTTCTCCAGCCCCCGTCTTATCGCCGCCACCGGCTGGGGGAAGAGGAGAAAGGAAGCGCCAAGGAAGGCGACCCGGACACCCTCGCGCACCAGGACCTCGACAGTTTTCTCCACGTCCACGTCCAGGGTGTTGCTGTCGGTGGGGATCCAGACGCGGCGGCGGTGGAATTTCTCCACCCCGAAGGGGTAGCCGCCGGAGGAGAAGGGGATGGTGGCCACCGCATCACCTGGGGAGGTGAAGGCGAAGAGGACGGCGAGCACGCACATGTTGCCCGAGATCGGTGAGATCAGTGCGTGCTCCGCCGCAAAGACCTCTCTTGCCAGCTCCTCGGTGGCCTCCACCACCTGGGCGGCGAAGCGGGAGCCACCGTAACCCGTGGCAACGTAGCGCCCGGAGAGGTCGCTCGCGAGCGCCATGCGCGCCGCCATTGAGAGGCGGTTCTCCGAGGCCACCAGGTTGATCCCCTCCGCCCGCAGCCTCTCGCTTTCCGCGACGAGGCACGCGACTTTCGCGGCCACGGGCGCCGTCACCCCCTCCGCCTCGCGGACCTCCAGGCTCTCCAGGGACTCCTCCATTTCCAGGAGGCGGGTTCCCAGGCGGGTGAGGGTCCCGTCTTTCCTGAGCCTGGAGGCCATGCCGCATGGTCCCCAGGCGCCGAGGGAACGGATCCTGGAGGAAGCGTCCATGAGAATGCCGCGGAGCTGGTCTACCATGTCCTCGATCTCCTGGCAGGCCAGCACGAGGTCCGTGGCGTCTTCACCCCGGCGCCTGCGATCGCGCATGCCCAGGCGGCACACCGCGTACCTTTCCAGGAGTGAGAAGCAGATTGGCGGCAGGCGGTGGAAGCCGTGGGGCAAGCCGGAGAGCCTTTCCATTCCGGAAACCTCGCGCATGCGGTCCCGTAAGGCGTCGTGGAGGTATCCATCCAGGTCGAGGCGGGTGCCGCGTTCGTGGCGGACCTCGTCGAAGATATGGGTAAGGGCGTCATTTATACGATCCAGGAGCCCTCCCGCGTAGAGCTCCACGGTCTCCTCGCGCAGCCTCTCCCTCGTCTTGAGCAGATGGTTGAGAAGCACGGTGGCGACGCTTCCGCCCCCGAGGAAGATGCTCAGTATGGCCACCAGCGTTTTCCAGTCCATTCCACCCCGCCTCCTTCTCCGACCGGGTTGAACGGGTGTGGCAGCCGTGGAAAATCCCGCCGACGCGACTGAGGATCCTTGGACACGGCCCCTCTATCAATGTAAACCATCGCGGGGACACGGCGAAGACTCGTCCGCGTGGGAATAGCGTGAGAGGCAAGGGCCTGGGCCGTACCGGAAACAACGGAAAAGGATTCAACTTGAACACATATATGTCCGAAGGGTGCTATGCGAAAGTGCAGGCGGGGCAAGAAAGCGGTCCATCAAGGGATGAAGGGAACGGGAGGCCCGGTTGCCCGGGCCCCGGAACCGACCGCGGAAAGCTCGTTCAACGGCAAAGGCTCATTCAACGAGCTTGAACATCTTCTTGGGGGCGCCGCAGATGGGGCACTTGTCCGGGGCTTCCCCCTCCACGGTGTTGCCGCACACCTGGCAGACGAAGTAATCCACCTCCTCGTTCTTGCCCAGGTTCTCCAGTGCCTTCCGGTAGAGGCCGGCGTGTATCTCCTCCACGGCGTTGGCGTTGGCGAAGGACATGTAGGCGGCGTCGTTCCCCTCCGCCTTGGCCTCCTCCATCATCCTGGGGTACATGGAGCGGAACTCCGCCGTCTCCCCCTCGATGGCCTGGCGCAGGTTCTCCTCCGTGCTCCCGATGCCCCCCATCACCCGCAGGTGGGCGTGGGCGTGCACCGTTTCCGCCTCCGCCGCGGCCCGGAAAAGCCTGGCCACCTGGGCGTAGCCCTCCTCGTCCGCCTTCTTGGCGAAGGCCAGGTACTTGCGATTGGCCTGGGACTCGCCGGCGAAGGCTTCCTTCAGGTTGTCCAGGGTGCTCATGTCATACCTCCTCGTTTTCCTTGCTCTGCCCTCATGCGGTTTGCGCCGCGTTTTTCCTGCCGGTAGTAAATATCTTATACCCGCGGACAGGGGAAATGATGCATGTCAGGCACGTTTCACGGCGTTTGGTGGCGTTTCCCGCGACACCGGAACCCCCGGGGCGGACGGCTTCCCACGCCCCGGGCACGGGTAAGCCCACCTCACGCCTGCCGTCGCCTCGCCCTCAGCCGTGGGGCGATCCCGCGCGGGTCGCGGCCACCGCGTTCCCGCGGGTGAGCCGCCTCATGTTACGGCCATGGAGCGTAGGGTATAAAAGTAAAGGAGGCTCAAGTAAAGGGGCTCGGAAAAGGACAGGGCATGGGGACGAGTGAGGGTACAGGAATAGCTGCACAGGCATGAATGCGGGCGACGCCCGCCCGGGGAGAGAAAGGAGAAGTCAAGATGCTTTCCGAGAGGATGCAGGAGGCGCTCAACGACCAGATGAAGTGGGAATTCTACTCCGAGTTCCTCTACCTGGCTATGGCCGGGTACTTCAAGTCGCGCAGCCTGGACGGCTTCGCGAACTGGATGATGGTCCAGGCGGAGGAGGAGAGGACCCACGCCATCATGTTCTTCAACTACATCGCGGACGCGGGAGGCAGGCCGGAGATCCGCGCCTTTGACCAGATGGAGAACGAGTACCCCTCGGTGACGGAGGTCTTCCGAGCCACGGTGGAGCACGAGAAGCTGGTCACACGGCGCATCAACGACCTCATGACCCTGGCCCTGGAGGAAAGGGACCACGCCACGGCGAGCTTCCTGGACTGGTTCGTGAAGGAGCAGGTGGAGGAGGTGGCCTCGCCGCAGAAGATCCTCGACCAGCTGGAGATGGTGAAGGAGGAAGGGCACGCGCTCATGATGCTCGACCGCGAGCTGGCCCAGAGGGTCTTCCGGCCCCCCGCCGCCGCGGCGGAATGAGGGCTCGGGCCGGCGAACGGCACAACAACCCCATGTGGCTGGTCTTCCATGTGGCTGGTCTTACGACCACCCGCCGCTACGCCGGAATCGGGACACGTTCCGGAAAAGATGCCGTATCGTCGCGGTGGGCGCTCGAGGTCATAAAAAGGTCGGGAGACAGCCCCTCGGCCGGCTGGCGGAAGGGGTGATGGGCTGGTATAAATGGCCGGCTGGCGGAAGGGGTGCGGGGCTGGTATAAATAAGGGGTCGAAGGACGCATCCGCGGGAAACAGGTGACGCACATCGCGGCAAGGCACGCGGCAGGTGAGGAAAGCGACTTTCCGGGACACGAGGCCATAATGAACGTACTTTTCGTCCACTCCGAGGAGGATGCCTTCTCGCCCGAAAAGCCCCTCCAGATCCAGGAACGCGTGCAGTTCGGGATCTCCTACATATCATCCGTGCTGAAGGGCGAGGGGCACCGCACCGGCCTGGTGGTCCTATGCCGCGAGACCCCCCATCTCCTGGACGAATACATAGAATCCTTCGACCCCGCAATGGTCTGTTTCACCTCCGTTTACGCCGAGTACCGTTTCCTTTCGCGGGTCATCGCGGAGACGAAGAGGAAGCACCCGGAGCTGTTTCTCGTCCTGGGAGGGGCGCACGCCTCGCTCGATCCCGACGGCTGCATGAAGGAAACGCCGCTCGACGCGGTGTGCGTGGGCGAGGGAGAGTATCCCGCACTGGAGCTGGCGGAGCAGCTGGAGGCGGGGCGCTGGCCCTCCCACATCCCCAACCTCTACATAAGGCGCCCGAACGGCGAGGTGGAGAAGAACGCGCCACGGCCTTTCCTCGAGGACCTGGACTCCCTCCCCTTCCCCGACCGGGAGATGTGGGAGCCGTGGGTCGCCGACCCCCACTCCCGCCCCTCGGTGCTGGTGGGAAGGGGTTGTCCCTTCCAGTGCACCTACTGCTGCAACCACGCCTTCAGGAAGGCTGCGCCCGGCAGGTATGTGCGGGTGCGCAGCCCGCGCAACATCGTGGAGGAGCTCGTCGCCATGAAGGAGAAGAACCCGTACTTCGCCGAGGTCTACCTGGAGGTGGAGACCCTCGGGGCGAAGCAGGAATGGGCCCTGGAGCTCTGCGACGAGCTGAGGAAGCTGAACGGGAGACTGGAGGTCCCCCTGGCCTTCGGGGCCAACCTGAGGGTGACGCCCAACGCCGATTACGAGGACCTTTTCGCGGCCTTCGCGGAGAGCAACTTCCGCTTCGTCAACATCGGCCTGGAGTCGGGGAGCGAGAGGATACGCCGCGATGTCCTCAAGCGCATCTATTCCAACGAGGACATCGTGCGCACGGTGAGGACGGCCCGCAAGCACGGTCTGCAGGTGGGGACCTACAACCTCATCGGGTTGCCGGGGGAGACGCCGCGGGATTTCCGGGAGACGGTGCGGCTAAACAGGGTCTGCCAGCCGGACTGGTTCCTGCTGGCCGTGTTCTTCCCCTATCCCGGTACCGAGCTCTACGAGAGGTGCCGCGAGCAGGGGCTGCTGCGGCAGGAACCGGACCCCAGCCTGGAGAGGAGGAAGCCGGCTCTCAGCCTGCCGGATTTTCCCAAGTGGAGGGTGGCTCTCCTGCGGGCATGGTTCCCCTTCCTCATCTACCGCGGCTACCGGCCGCTCAAGGAATGCCTCTGGCTGGTGGCCATGGCCGTCCTCTATTCGCACCGCTTCATGATAAGGTTGCACCGCGCCCTGAGGAACGGGCGCCCCGGCGGGAAGAAGCTGGCCTGGCCCCGCCGTGACGGGAAGGCGGCGGTCGGGAGCCCGTGAGTCCGGAAGGGCATGAAAGCAAGGGGGCAGGGGCGGAGAAAGGAGCGGAAGCCGGGAGGGCAGAGGTGGGCGGGAGAAAACGGCGGCGGCAGAAGGGAAAGCATGAAGGGATAGTATAATAAGCGGCGAGAGGAAGCGCTGAGAGCGGGGAGGTGAGTAAGGGGGGTGCCGGAACACGTCCATCAGCCCATCGGGGAAGAAGTAAGAAGTATCGCTGGATACTATATGGTCCTCGAGGAGGCCGTGTTACAATATAAGGGCCGCGAGGTCCTCTACCTGGTGGAGGCGGCCGCCGCCGACACCTCCTGCTGCGGCGGAGCGGGGATGGGATTCATCATGGTCCCCGGGTACGTCGTCGACCTGCGGGGACGCAGGAACGAGGAGGGTCTCTGGGTCTCGCAGGTGGAGCGCGTCGACGACGCCGAGGAACGCAGGGAGATAACGGAAACCCTGAAGAAAAGACACCCCGGCTTTCAACAGATAATGTTCGCGTGAGTGCAAGCCGGGGTCTGGCGCGGCGCGAGTCGTTCTTTCCAGGCAGCAAGGCAAGAGGGAAGGGAGGAAAGAGATGGTAGGCATCGGCTCCTTCGGCGGCTACGTCCCACGCTGGCGGCTGAACCGCATGCTCATCTTCGGGAGCATGGGCTGGCTGAACCCGGTGATCATCACCAACGCGCGGGGCGAGAAGGCCGTCGCCAATTTCGACGAGGACTCCGTCACCATGGCGGTAGCGGCCGGCATGGACTGCCTGCGCGGGGTGGACCGCGCGGACATCGACGCCGTGTACTTCGCCACCACCACCGCCCCTTACCGGGAGAGGCAGAACGCCAACATCGTGGCGGGCGCCCTGGGAGCGCGGGACGAGATCCGCACGGCGGACTTCGCGGGGTCGCTCAAGGCGGGCACCAGCGCCCTGCTCTCCGCCCTGGAGTTCGTGTCCTGCAACGGAGGCAAGGCGGTGGTGTGCGCCGCCGACAACCGGCTGGGGAAGATGGCCTCCACCCAGGAGATGGTCTTCGGCGACGCGGGAGCGTCCGTCATGGTATCCGACCGGGACGTAGTAGCCGAGTACAAGGGCAGCTTCTCCGTGTCGCACGATTTCGTGGACAACCTGCGGGGCGCCAACACCAAGTACAACCGCATGTGGGAGGAGCGCTGGATAAGGGACATGGGCTACGCCAGGTTCATCCCCCAGGTGGTGCAGGGCCTGTGCGAGAAGTACGGTATCAGCCCGGCGGAGTTCGACAAGATCGTCTATCCCTGCATCTACGGGGGCGCCCGCAAGAAGATAAACGGTCTTCTGCAGGCCGAGCCCGAGAAGGTGCAGGACGACATGCTGGCCACGGTGGGGGATTCCGGCAGCGCCCATCCACTGCTCATGCTGGCCGCGGCCCTGGAGAGCGCGCAGCCGGGGCAGAAGATCCTCCTGGTAAGTTACGGAAGCGGATGCGACGCTCTCTGGTTCGAGGTCACGGACAACATCTCCAAGGTGCAGGACGGGCGAGGCGTGTCCCGCTGGCTGGCCAGGCGGGCCGACCTGGACAACTACCAGAAGTACCTGGTATGGAGGGGCATGGCCCCGGCCGAGACGGGCATACGCGGCGAGACGGACAAGGAGACGCGCTGGTCCCTGGTGTGGCGCGAGCACAAGACCATCCTGGGGCTGTGGGGCGGCAGGTGCCGCAAGTGCGGCACGCAGCAGATCCCCGCGCAGCGCATCTGCATCAATCCCGACTGCCAGGCCATGGACGAGATGGACCCCGTCTACCTGGCGGACAAGGGGGGCAAGGTCTTCACCTACACCGGCGACATGCTGGCCGCGTCGGTGAGCCCACCGGCCGTTTACGGGAACGTGGAGTTCAACGGCGGCGGCCGCATGCTCATGGACTTCACAGACTGCACAGTCGAGGACCTCTCCGTGGGCATGCCCGTGGAATTCAGCTTCCGCATCAAGTTCTACGACCCCAAGCGCGACATCACCAACTACTTCTGGAAAGCCGTCCCGGCAACGGGGGAGGTGAAGTGAGATGGCCAAGGGAATCAGGGACAAGGTAGTCATCCTGGGCATGGGCTGCACCAGGTTCGGGGAGCGCTGGGACGCCGGCTCGGACGACCTCCTGGTGGAGTCCTTCACGGAAGCCCTGCAGGACGCGGGCATCGAGAAGAGGGACATCCAGGCGGCCTGGGTGGGCATCCACATCGACGAGGTGAACATCGGCAAGGGCGCCACCTATGCCAGCATGGCACTGCACACGCCCTTCATCCCCTTCACCCGCGTTGACAACTTCTGCGCCTCGGGGACGGAGGCCTTCCGGGGAGCCGCCTACGCCGTGGCCTCCGGTGCCTGCGAGATAGCGCTGGCCATCGGGGTGGAGAAGCTCAAGGACACCGGGTACGGGGGCCTCCCCGACAGCCCCGCCTTCGGACAGGAGGTGGTGATGCTGGGGCCCAACGCCACCGCCCCCGGCATGTTCGCGCAGCTGGCCACGGCTTACGCGGCAAAGCACAAGATACCCATGGAGAGGCTGAAGGAGGCCATCACCCACGTCTCCTGGAAGAGCCACAAGAACGGTGCCAAGAACCCCCGCGCGCACCTGAGGCGGGAGGTCAGCAAGGAGCAGATCATGGGCGCTCCCATGGTGGCCTACCCGCTGGGCCTCTTCGACTGCTGCGGGGTGAGCGACGGGTCCGCGGCGGCCATCGTCTGCACCCCGGCGGTGGCCAAGAAGCTCAAGCCCAACGACCCCCTGGTCAAAGTCAAGGCCCTGCAGATCTCGGTGAGCTCGGGCGAGGAGGCCATGTTCAACCGCTGGGACGGCGCGAGCATCATCACCACCCGGACCGCCTCGAGCAGGGCCTACAAGGAAGCCGGCATCAAGAACCCCCGCGAGGAGATATCCATGATGGAGGTGCACGACTGCTTCTCCATAACCGAGCTGGTGACCATGGAAGACCTTGGTATCTCGGCTCCGGGCGGGGCGCCCGAGGATATCCTGAACGGTTTCTTCGACCTGGACGGGCAGATACCGTGTCAGCCCGACGGGGGCCTGAAGTGCTTCGGGCATCCCATCGGCGCCTCGGGGCTCCGCATGATCTTCGAGGTTTACAACCAGCTCCTGGGGCGCTGGCCGGAGGACCGGGCGGTGAAGAACCCCAGGTTCGGGCTCACCCACAACCTGGGCGGCGTGCCCACCCAGAACGTCTGCTCGGTTGCCATCTTCGGCGTGGACTGAACCGGGGCCTGGATAACCTGCGGCTTTGATGACCCGGTCGTACGGGGGAGCACTCAGCCCGGACCGGCCGAGACCAAGGGGTTGGTCCGGGCCTCCCCCTCCTTCCGGAGGCCGCTCAGGGAGCGCGGCAGGCTTTCGTTTCCGGGCATACATCCAACGCCTTGCCGTCGGTCCCGTACTGTTAAGGCGACCCTGTCGGGCGGCGCCTGGGGGCCGTTCCCCGCGCCCCGGCAAGGGATAACCCGTGACATGGTAGATGATTCCACCGAGGCGTGCTTCGCCCCAGAGCCGAGACTCACTCGCCCCGGAATTCCGGCTCCCTTTTCTCCAGGAAGGCTTGCACCGCTTCCCGAAAGTCGCGGGTGGTCTCCGCCAGGAGGACCTGGTCGCTGTCCATGTGCATGACCGCCTCGTCCAGGGCGCCCACCAGGGCGTTCACGCTGCGCTTGATCATCTGCACGGCCACCGGGGCCCGGCGGGCATAGGACTCGGCCATCTCCAGCGCCCTCTCCAGGAGCTCGTCCGCGGGCGCCACCTCGTCCAGGAAGCCCCATCGCAGGAGGACCTCCGCGCCCAGCCTCTCCCCCGACATGAGCCAGCGCTTGGCCCTGGAAGGGCCTACCAGGTGGACGCACAGGGGGAGGCTCACCCAGCTCAGGGGGATGGCCAGGCTGCTCTCCGGGTATCCTACCCGGCAGTCGGCGGCTCCCATCCGGAGATCCAGCGCGGAAGCGACGCAGGCGCCGCCTCCCGTGGCCGCCCCGTTCACGGCGGCGATGGTCACCTGGTCCATTCCCCGCAGGGCGCGGATCATGCGAGGACCAAGGTGGAAGAGGCGCTGGCGGAGGAGGAGCGGGGCCGTCACGGATTCCGCGTGTTCCGGGTCCCTCAGGTCGATACCCACGCAGAAGTGCCTGCCCGCCCCGGTGAAGACCACCACCCGGGTCTCCGTGTCCTCCCGGAAGGAGAGGGCGGCGTTCTCCAGCTCCCGCATCATCTCCACGCTGAGGGCGTTCCCGCTTTCCGGGCGGTTGAGGGTGACGACGGCCACGTGACCCCTTCGCTCCACCACCAGGTTTCGATATGACACTGCCTCCACCTCCATTCCTGCTCCACGGGAAAGGACATGGACAGCAGAGATATACCATCCTTCCCGTGATCCTCACCCAGGGACGATGCTACGGCACCGAGTGGGATTCGACAAGGTCGGTGCCGTGCCGGGTTCCCGCGGCGTCGGGCAACACGGGCACCTGGGGGACGACGATGATGAACGCCCGCCCTGAGATACGAGGAGATCCGTCATGGAGGGAAGGAGGGTCCGTCATGGACGAGCAATGGGCTTTATCGTCAATCACCCTCAACGGAGCGGGAGATCAGCCTGCGGAGGCTCTCCACCATCTCCCGTAAGGCACGCTGCAGCCCCGCGAGGTCCTCTCCCTCGCGCACCGCGATATCCACATCCAGGTCGCCCTGCATGACGCGGCCGGCCGCCTCGGAGAGCTCCTCCACCGGCCGCGTGATGTTGCGCCGCAGCAGGAAGCCGAGGACCAGCAGGGAGAGGAGCACCAGGGCGACCAGGGAGACGGCGACGGTGGGTATGTAGCGTGCGGAGACCGCCTTCCGCTCGCCCTCGTAAAAATCCCTTATCTCGCCCACCTCCGCCCGTATCGACTTCACCCCCACGTATGCCTGCGTGAGCTGGGCGTAGGAGAAGACCTCGACGAAGATGATGTGCTCGCCCTCCAGCCCCAGTTCCGGGACGCCGTCTTCGAGGTAGAGGTATGGCGTCTCGTCGTCTATGGCCTCGAGCAGGTAGGAAGGGACCGGCCACTCGTAGATCATGGACTCGTCGTTGGAGACCACGACCGTGGACCCTCCCGGGATGCCCATGCCGGAGAGTATCACGAAGACCGCGTCCAGACCCAGCGCGCTGCGCTCCACCAGGTCGGCGCAGAACTGGTTGTAGAAGCGCTGGTAATCGGAGAACTGCTTGTTCACGATGAGCGAGTATTGCTCCTCGAGTGATAGCTCCCGCATCCCCTCCCGGACCAGCTTCTCGGTGATGACCGGGTCCAGCGTGTGCCGGATGAAGTCGGACTCGTTCACGAAATACGCGGAGATGCCGCGGATCATCTCGTCGGTGCCCTCGCTGACGAGGCCGTTCTGCCAGTGGTTGAAGATCGCGAAGCCGGCGAAACCGTAGGCGACGAACGCCACGACGAGAAAGACCGTTATCAGGAGCAGCGTGCGCCATCTCCCTCCGGCCGCCCTGTCGCTCTCCCGCGCCTTCCCGCCCGGGACGGCGCCCGCGCCGGGCTTTGCGGCAAGCTCATCGAGGTGGCGGGAGTCCTCCTCCGCGAGGGGCAGGAGCAGCATCACCTTGAGGTTGGTGACCATGGTGTTGAAGGCCAGCTTGAGCCCGGTGAACTCCTCGCCGCGGCGCAGGGGCACCTGCACGTCGAGGTCGCCGGACATGACCTCGCTCGCCGCGCGCTGCAGCTCCTCTATGGGGCCGGTTATCCTGCGACGGACCAGGAAGCTCATGAAGAGGTAGGCCAGGAACGACATGACCACGATGCCGATGACGCTCAGCAGGGCCAGGTTCACGTTCCCGTCGCCCCGCTTGTCGTCGCAGAAACGCTCGATGGCGGCGATCTCTGTATCCATGGGTTTCGCAGCGATGAAGCGCGCCGCGAGCCCCTTTCCGTTGAGGTCCACTTCCTTGGTGACGACCAGGTTGCGCCCGTCGGAGTCCCTTCTGAACGCCTCGTCCGTCCAGAAGTAGGTATCGCCCGCCCCGGCCTCGCCCAGGAGCTCCGCCGGCAGCTCGGGGAGGTCCAGCGAACCGCTCGCCGCCACCACCACTGCCCGGGGGTTGGATGCCGATGGGGGCACCACCAGCACGGCGCCCTGCAGACCAGAGAAGTCGGCTTCGACCAAGATGTCCAGCATCTTTTCCAGGTACTGCTGCCCCGCGGTGGCCTCGCCGCGCGCGGAGGCCTCGAGCAACGAAGGCAGGTCCATGCTCTCCAGCTTGTCCCGGCCCAGGCGGACGAGGAAGTCGATGGCGAAGTCCGCGTTCCCGCGCACCGTGTCCACGTGCATCTGGAGCAGCTTGTCCTTGTTCTTGCTCAGCAGGCGGCCGTGCGAGCCGCTGTATATGAAATAGGTCGCCAGCCCGGAGAGCACGAAGACGGCGACCAAGAGAAGGGTTACCTGGTAGAGGGTGCGGCTCCTCTTGCGCCGCAATCCCCGCGAGGTTTTCTTATCGCTTGCGCTTTCGGCCATGCCTTTCCCTTGCTGCTTCGCGAAAATTCATGCGCTCGGCATGCCAACGTTGTTCATAAGCTTATTTCGGACGCGGGCAGGATTTTCTTTATGACGGGGCCACCAGGGACCGGGAGGCACAGGGAAAGGAGTTTCATTAACGCCGGGGAACGCATTGGATATAATAACTTTGCTTTTCGTGTTCCCGCATTTATGCGGGGAGGGCGATTGGAGAGAAGGAGAAGAACGTAGGATGGACGAGCTGGTGAACCGGTGGATAGCCACGCTGGCACAGGTGCGCCTCATCCGCTACCTGAACTGAAACCAGGCCACTTTCGGTACCCTGGTAGGGTACCTGGGGTTCGCGGACAGGAGCGCCGTCAAGGCCGCCTGCCCCCTGGAGGGGGGAGCGGCGAGCGAGGGTTCCACCTGCGGGGTGGTGTCCGGGGGTTGCATGGCCCTGGCCCTGGGGCACCTGGCCGACCTGCTGGAGGGCGACGCCGCCAGGAAGGAAGCGCTCTACGGCCGCATGCGCGAATACGCCCTGTGGTTCGAGGAGAATTTCGGCAGCACGCTGTGCCGGGAGCGTTGCGGCGTGGATCTCACCAGGGTCGCCGGCTTCCTGGATTACATCCTCACCGGCAAGGTCTTCACCCGCTGCGTGGCACACGTGGGAAAGGCGGTCATGAAGCTCATCGAGATGGTCAACCGGCCCCTGCCGGAGGGCGAGGGAGCGGGAGATGCGTCACGGGTGGAGGGGGCGGAACCCGCCGGTAGGGCGGCCGGGTGCTGCGCGGCCGACGTCCTGCGGGGCATACGCGAGGCGACCGGGACAGGGAGCCTTTATCTGGAAATTTTATCCATATCGTTCGACGGGGGGATCGGGCTTTCCGGGGGCCTGTGTGGCGCCCTGGCTGGGGCTCTCCTGCCCCTGGGCGCGGTCTGGGGAATAGACCCGAAAGAAGAGGGGATAGCCGGCACGGTGCGCGCCTTCCTGCGCGGACACTTCAACCTGTACACGGGAAAGGGGGAGCGTGAGCTCTGGGCGGTGGCCAACCCGCTGGTGCGGGAATTCCGCCGCAGGTTCGCATCGCTGGAGTGCAGGGATCTGACGGGGCGTTCCTTCGCGAGCGGGGTGGAGCTGGAGGCCTTCGTTGCAGCGTCCCCGCGCTGCGCCGAGGTGAAGGAGTGGTGCCGGGAAAAGGCCGTGGAGGCATTGAGGGACGTGGGGGAAGGGTGACGAGGGTGCGAGCGTTCGGACGAGCGGGGCCCGTACGGGCGCGGCCCGTAAGGGTTGGAGAAGAACGAAACGGGAGCAACGAAGCGCCGGAAGGCAGGCGGATCTCGCGCCGGCGGGGAGCGATAGGGCAGGAAACGGAGGATAAGGAGGAAAGATGGCCGTAGCCATCATAAAGGCCGCCGGACCCGCAGAGGTGAAGAAAGCCCTGGACCTCCTGGGGGGGATGGAGAGGTTCGTTTCCCCCGGAGAGAGGATAATGGTAAAACCCAACATATGCGCGGCAAAGGGCAGCGAGACGGGGACGGTCACCGACCCGGAGCTGGTGGCCGAGGTGTGCCGCCTGGCAGCGGCGGCGGGGGCCGAGGTGGTGGTGGGAGAGAGCCCCATCCATCCCTTCCGCTCCTCGCGCGTCTTCCCCCGCGCCGGTTACGGGGATTTCCGGGAGCGCTACGGCTTCCCCCTCCTCGACCTGGACAGCCAGGAGAGGGTGGAGATACGCATCCCCCACGGGGTGGCGGTGAAGCAGGAGGTGGTGGCCAAACCCGTCCTGGAGTGCGACGGCATCATCAACATGCCCGTGCTCAAGACCCACCTCCAGACGGTGGTCTCTCTGGGGCTGAAGAACCTCAAGGGAGTGGTGCCGGGCAAGGACAAGCTCATCATCCACATCAACGGCCTGGACCAGGGCATCGTGGACCTCAACACGGTGATCAGGTCGCGCCTGGTGGTGGTTGACGCCCTGGTGGGCATGGAAGGGAGCCTGGGGCCCACCAACGGGAAAGCGGTGAGGGTGGGAGCCATCGTGGCGGGGGACAACGTGGTGGAGGTGGACGCCGCCTGCGCCCGCATCATCGGCCTGGACCCGCGGGAGGTGGCCCACATACGCCTGGCAGCGGACAGGGGCCTCGGCCGCCTGGACGGTTTCGAGGTGCTGGGAGACGGCATCGAGGATGTGCGACGGCCCTTCGAGCTCCCCGCGCACCCGGACCTCAACCGCTTCATGATCAGCGGCGTCTTCCTGAAGATCTACGATTTCCTGCGCAGGCCCCTGGACCGCCTGCTGGGCCGCACCCTCAGCGGGCGCTTCGGCGAGGTGAGGCTGGACAGGGCCAGGTGCGACGGGTGCCGCATCTGCGTGAAGGCATGCCCGGTGGAGGCGGTCACCATGTCCGACGACCTGCCCGCCATCGACACCTCCCTCTGCATAGCCTGTTTCTGCTGCGCGGAGGCATGTCCCCGCGGGGCCCTCTCCCGGGCATAGGAGAGAAGATGAAGCTGACCAAGAAGGCGTACGCCGTCATCTACGAGAAGGAGGACGAGCACTGGTGGTTCGTGGGAAGGCGCAAGGTCCTCGGCGCCCTCCTCGACCGGCTGGACCTGCCCGATGAGACCCGCATCCTCGACGTGGGCTGCGGCACGGGCGGCAACTTCCCCTTCCTCGCCCGCTACGGCGTGGTGGAAGGGTGCGACTATTCCGAGGAGGCGGTGCGCTTCTGCCGCCTGCGGGGCGCGGCGCCGGTGCGGGAGGCCAGCATATACGAACTCCCCTACGAGGACGGCTCCTTCGACCTCGTGACCTGCCTGGACGTCATCGAGCACCTGCGGCTCGACCTCCCGGCCTTCCGGGAACTGGCAAGGGTGCTCAGACCGGGAGGGCACCTCCTGGTCACGCTTCCGGCGAGGCCGGGTCTCTACAGCGATTTCGACTGCCTGGCCGGCCATCTGCGCCGCTACACCCTGGATGAGGCGCGGGAGCTGCTGCGGCGCAGCGGTTTCCGTCCCCTGCGCCTGACCTCGTACACCGTGCTCGTGCACCCGCTGGTCCGCTACTACATGCGGCGGGGCAACATCGTCGAGGGCAAGGGGAAATACACCTGGGGCATGGATACCGTCTTCCCGGCCACGCAGGGGCTGCTCCGCGCGCTCCTCGCGCTGGAGGCGCGCCTCATCTCCCGTTTCGACCTGCGGGGAGGGGCCTCGCTGGCGGTGCTGGCGCAGAAGGAACAGGCGGCGGCCTGATAGCGCGCAAACGCGTGTCGCCCGCACCTGCGGGGCATGCCCGCTTTTTCTCGATGTCCCCAGGGTCTTAACCGCCTGAGTTCACTTCATTTACCAGCGTGCGCAGAGTTTCTTCAGCCAGTCGCCGATGGCAGGGAAGACCTCCGTGGGGCCGTTGAGCCCCGCCACGAGGTCCACGTGGGCGGTGTTTGGGAAGCGCAGGAAGGAGTCCAGCCGGTGCCGGGCCTTGCCGAGGTAGAAGTTCTTGATGTCGTCGGGATGGGTGATGTCCACCGTGTTGTCCGCGATGACCAGGGCGGGCAGCGAGATGAGTCCCAGGTGGTCGCTGTAGTAATAATAGCCGTCCCCGGGGGCGGGTGCGGGGGGAACCGGCACCGTGGAATCGTCCACCCCGTTGTACCAGTCCTCGCGGAACCTCTTCGTGGCGTAGGCGGAGGAGAACTGCGCCACGGTGCGGGTGCTCATGCCGTCCACGGCGTATTTCAGGAAGTAGCGGTTCACCTCCGAGTGGATGTTGTTGGGGTTCGTGGAGAGCAGCAGGTTCAGGAACCCGAGGTCCGGCCAGTTGAGCAGCTGGCAGAAGAACCACAGGACCCTGTACAACTGGTACGTGTTGTTCGCGAACATGTCGAGTATGGGGTTGAGCCACCTCAGGTTGAGATACCAGCGATCGCGCAGCACCTGGAAGATGACGGGGTCGAAGGCGGCGTTCACGCCCGTCGTGCCCATGGGCCCGTCCAGCACCACCAGCCCCTTCAGTGACTGTCTGCCGCGGCCGGCGTTACGCTCCCTCACCAGGGCGGGGTCGGAGACCACGTGCGGGTCGGGTGCGTCCTCGTATCTGGCGCCCTGCAGGAAGATGTAGGCCATACTCGATCCCATACTGTGGCCGATGTAGACGGGGTGCCTCCTGGTCACCTCGTAGACCTTCTCCACGGCGGCCGGCACGTCGTACACGCCCAGGTCGTCGATGGAATAACCCCCCATGCCGCCGCTGACGTAAGACCCCTTGCCCTCGCCGCGGTAGTTGACCAGCCACACGTCGTAACCCTGGTTCCAGAGGTAGTGGGCGAGGCTGTAATAGCGCATGGGGTCGCGCGCGATGTACGGGTCGCCCTGCGCCCAGGGAGCGAGGGTGGAGGGCAGCTTAACGTTGTATCTCTCGCCCGGCGGGGTGCACACGTCGAACTCGTTCATGTTGCTGAGAAGCCCGGGCATGAGGATGACGGGCTGCCTCCCCTTGCGGAAAGGCGCCTGCGGGTCCGGGCGGTAGCGTTTCAGGGCCAGGTCCACCCCGTCGGCGGTACGCGCCGTGTAACGGTCGCTTTCCTGCGTTGCGCCCGCCAGGGAAGGCGGGGCGGCGGACAGGGCGAGCAGGAAGGCGACGACGAGAAAAGCGGTGATGTTCAGTGCGCTCTTCTTCATGGTGATCCCCCCAAGATGCCGATAGCCTCGCGTTTTCAATCGTTTTTCCGTCGGGTGCCATCCCCCAACCGCGGCGTCGGCAGAAGCCGGGCGCGAGGTGGTGAACATAAACCCCTACCTTAATATAGTGGCCCATCGCGCAGAGGACAAGGTGTCCCGGTGGGCGAGCTAGGCGATGCATCACGCGCCGGGCAGGTGGGAAGCCCCGTGTACGCTGGAGGATTACCCATGGCGTTGGCAAGCAAGAGGCGCAAGCGGGCACGATGCGCGCAAGAGTACAACGCAAGCACGTTGCTTATTTATATATAAAGTAGCGAGCTATAGTTAAGATATTTACAATCCCGCGCGAAAGTTATAGGATGTCATTGCTCGGCAGAAATCCCGCTAATGTGAACAGTCGGCGGCGGATTGTCCCTTGAGAAAGGAGGAGATATGGGTGCAGCAGAGGAGACCTTCATCACGCCCGTGGTCCCCATGGACTTCACCTACAATTACCGCATCGGCCCCTACATGACGCGTTACCTGGAGGGTTTCAAGGAGAAGAAGATACTGGGTTCCAGGTGCCCGGGGTGCAAAAAGATCGCCGTCCCGCCGCGCAAGTACTGCGGGGTGTGCAACAAGGTCATGGAGGAGTTCGTGGAGCTTCCGCAGGAGGGGACGCTGGAAAACTTCACCGTGGGGCACGTGGTCCTGGAGAAGGGCGCGCTGAAGCCGGCGGAGGCCCCCTACCTGCTGGGCCTCATCCGGCTGGATGGGAACGCCTCCCTCCTCCTGGCCAGGGTGGAAGGGCTCGATCCCGCGGAGGCGCGGCCGGGGTTGCGGGTGAAGGCGGTCTGGAAGGACGAGGTCGAGGGGGACTACGGCGACCTCGACCATTTCACGCCGGCCTGAGGGGGGTGAGGGCATGGACAGGAAGGTAGCCATCGTGGGTTTCCGCGTGATGAGCGCCCCGGACCTGGTGACCACGCGCGAGCGCCTCGTCTTCGAGCTCACCCGGGGTCTCTTCGACGACCTGGGCATCGACCGCCTCGACGTGGACACCACCATCATCGACTCCAACGATTTCCTGGACGGGCGCACCATCTCCAACGTCTTCCTGGACGGGCCCGCCGGGGCCTACATGCGGGACGAGAGCAAGGTCGAGATGGACGGCGTAAACGCTTTGATGTACGCGTGCATGCGCATCCTCTCGGGGCAATACCGCACGGCCATGGTGGTGGCGCTGGGGCTCACCGGAAGCCAGGTCAGCCCCTACCTGCACATCG
The DNA here is from genome assembly GCA_014360655.1 of Actinomycetota bacterium. NCBI lineage: Bacteria > Bacillati > Actinomycetota > Actinomycetota bacterium. The sequence continues at coordinate 32,599 of JACIXC010000017.1, forward strand.
ATTACACCCTGAGCGCCCACTATGACCGCCAGGTGAAGCTGCTCAACGAGCTCAGCGGCGCCGCCCTGCAGGCCCGCGCCTACCTGGCGAAGTACGGTTACGGCGAAGAGCTCCTGGACGAGGTGGCGGCACAGGCCCTGGCCAACGCCGCCCGCGACCCCTTCCAGGCCAGGCGCCTCTCCGGCGTGGACAGGGAGAAGGTAGCCGCCTCGGCCCATTATTACGAACCCCTGCGGGAGCTGCACTGCTACCCGCCCACCGACGGGGGGTGCGCCATGCTCCTCGCTTCCGCGGAACGGGCCCGGGAACTGACCGACAAGCCGGTGTGGATCCTGGGCATGGGACAGAGCATCGAGACGTTCTACATCGGCGAACGCGACCTCGCGGTGTCGCGCTCCACCTCCCAGGCGGCGGAAAGGGCGTACTCCATGGCGGGAATCAAGAACCCGAGGGCAGAAGTGGACCTGGCGGAGATCTCGGCTCTCTTCGCCCACCAGGAGCCCCTGCTGGCGGAGGCCATGGGACTCCTGGAGGAGGGCAAGGCGGAAGAGGCCTACCGCTCCGGGGACACGGGCATCTCGGGCAAGCTCCCCCTCAACCCCTCCGGGGGCGCCCTGGGCGGCCATCCCATCTGCGCCACGGGGCTCATGCGCGTGGCCGAGGCGGTACGGCAGCTGCGCGGTGAGGCCGGAGATAACCAGGTGGGAAAGGCGGAGGTCGCCGTGGCGCACGGTCAGGACGGCATATGCGCCCAGCAGAACGCCGTCCTCGTCCTGGGGGTATAGGAGGTGATGGAGATGCGTAACGTGGCGATCGTGGGCATCGGGTACACCCCCGTCTTCGTGAGCAAGCGGCGGGACGTGTGCATCCCGGAGATGATCTCCGAGGCGGTGGAGAACGCCTTTAAGGATTCCGGCCTCACCCCCACGGACATCGATGCCGTGGTATTCGGGAACATGCAGACCTTCGAGGGGGTGAACCTGCCCCACCTCTGGTCGGCGGATTACATCGCCTCCCTGGGAAAGCCGGTGATGCGCATCGCCACCGGCGGGACCACGGGCATGTCCGCGTTCCACGCGGGATACTACCACATCGCCTCCGGGCTGCACGACGTGGTCATGGTGGTCACCTACGAGAAGCAGTCGGAGGGCGATTCGCAGGTGGGCCTCATGGGCATCATCACCCCGGAGATCATGGCCATGCTGGCCATGGGCATCGACGTAAGCGGCCAGAGCGGCATGGGGGCCATCGGGGGCGGCAGCGCGGGCGGCATCTCCTACCAGGCTTCCTCCTACCTGGCGCACTCCGGTGCGGGTATCGAGCACATCGACGCCGTCGCCGCCATGGAGAGGCGCAACGCCGCCAAGAACCCCTACGCCCACCTCAAGGACCCCGAGGCCACGGCGGAGAAGATCGCCCAGACACAACTGATATCCTACCCCATCCGCTTCGGACATATCTGTCCCACCTCCGACGGGGCCACCGTGTGCATCCTGGCCTCGGAGGAGAAGGCGGCCAAGCTGGTGGACAGGGCGGCCTGGGTATGGGCGGTGTCCAACTGCTGCAGCGACGCCACCACCGGGAACCTCATCGAGGGCATCATCACCGATCCCGCGGAGCAGATGCCGGCGGTCATCGCCTCGCGACAGGCCTATGAGAGGGCCGGCATAGAGGATCCCAAGAAGGAGATAGACTACGTGGAGATCTACAACGGCTTCGCCCACCAGACCCTCATGTTCCTGGAAAAAGTCGGTATGTGCGAGGTGGGGGAGGCCCACAGGCTCCTGGAGAAGGGGGAGCTGGAGATGAGCGGCCGCCTGCCGGTGAACGCCTCCGGCGGTGTGGTGAGCACCAACGCCATCGGGACCTCGGCCATGAACCGGGTGACGGAGTGCGCCCTGCAGATCATGGGGAGGGCGGGCGAGCACCAGGTGGAGAAGGAGGTGCACAAGGCCCTGGCCCACGGCTGGGGAGGCCTCATGCAGTACGTGACCATCACCATCCTGGCGGACAAGCCCAAGAAGCTATGAGGAGGTGAGGGGGATGGAAGAGACCAGGATCGTCAACGCCACGTGGGACCTCTCCACGTTCAGGTTCCGCATCGAGGGAAGCGGCCTTAAGCGCATGCTGGAGGCGATGAAGGAGGCCAGGCTGGTGGGCTCCCGGTGCGGCCGGTGCGGTACCGTTTACCTCCCGGCCAACTTCTACTGCCGCAAGTGCCACGTGCCCGTCGAAGAGCCGGCGGAGGTCAGCGATCACGGTGAAGTGATGAGCTACACCATCGGATACGCGGACGTGCGCGGCAATCCCCTCGAAGTGCCGAACGTCTCCCTCATGGTCAAGCTGGACGGGAGCGACACCTGGATCATGGGCGTGGGCCAGGAGATGAAGCCCGAGGAAGTGCACATCGGTATGCGGGTCAAGGTCAAGTGGAGCGAGGAGAGGACGGGCTCACTCCAGGACATGCGGAGTTTCGTCCCCGAGTGACCCGGCGCGGGGATTCCGGCACGGTTGACCCGGAATGGGTGATCCGGCACGGGGGGGCAGGGAGGAGAGCGATGGGTGTCGAGGGAGGAGGCTACGCCCCCTCCCTTCACCTTCCCCTTTCCCTTCTTCCGGCCCGGGGCCTCAGGGTAACGGTCTCGCTCGGCGCCGCGTTCCTTTCTCGTAGATCCGAGGCCTTGGGAAAGGCGTCCTCGCTGCGACCGACCCTGTAGTTCCCCGGGCTTGGTGGTTGCGTATATGTGCTTCTTCCGGCCCGGGGCCTCAGGGTAACGGTCTCGCTCGGCGCCGCGTTCCTTTCTCGTAGATCCGAGGCCTTGGGAAAGGCGTCCTCGCTGCGACCGACCCTGTAGTTCCCCGGGCTAGTTGGGTGGGAATATGAAGGCCGCTTGCGATGTCGCTCGCCCGACCCCGGACCCGGCCCGGGTGGGTGGTCCAGTAAAGGCTCGCTGCGACCGACCCGGTCGTTCCCGGCCTTGCTGGGTGCGTATCCGTACTTCCTTCAGCGGCCAAGTGCCGACATGTACGGGCTCACCATCCATAGGCGGTAGGGTGCTTACAGAGGGAGGCGCTTATCCGCTTCGGGAAGGAGGACCTGGGCGCGCGGGATGTACATGCTCTGGATACTCCTGCCGGGGGCGATGTCGCGCAAGGTGCGGGAGACAGGGTGTTCGCCGAGGATAAGGGAGGCGGTACCGGGACGGAAGCTCCTCCCCAGGGAGCTGGAGATCCCCTTCACGGAGGTGTAGAGCAAGTCGTCACCCTTAACCGAATAGGTGTTGAGGTCGAAGTAGGTCTTCATCCTGGGTAGCGATTTTTTTACCCGCAGGGTGAGTATATGTTCCCCGTTCTCAACCAGCGCGCAGGTGACGTGCTCCTCGTCCTCGTCGAAGGTTATGTCGGCGAGGAACTTGGGATAACCCCAGATGTCGATGCCCGCGTGCAGGGCGGTCTCAGTGGTCACCGGGAGCTGCCATACGAAGGCCTCGTAGGAGAAGGAGACCGCCATGCGCATGGCCGGCAACAGGGGCGGGTTAAGGCGGGGCCGGTAGCGGACCGGGACGGCGACGGCCAGCTCCCTGTAGGGCCCGATGCTGGTGTCCCGGTAGTCGAAGGCCATGACCGCCAGCAGGCCCTTTCCGGGAAAGACCTCGGCCGGCACCAGCTTGGAGGTGGGGAGAAGCCCGCGCAGTTGCGGGGTGGGGGCGGCGAAGATGCCCGCCGCCGCAAAGACGTCACGGTAGATGATGGGGACTGCGCAGGTGCCTCCGGTTATCTCCACCTCGCGCTGCGCAACGTGCCCGAAGATATCTCCCTCCATCGCTCCTCCTTTCCCCTGTTCGCGCCGTGTCCCTGCGTATCCGTCCTTCTTCCGACGGCCGGGCCTCAGGGTAACGGTCTCGCTCGCAGGCTCGCTGCGACCGACCCGGTCGTTCCCGGCCTCAGTCGTGTGCGTGTCCGTACCTGGGCGCTTGTGTACCCGGGAGAACGACCTTGGGCGTGACCGACGATAATATATTTTTCTTCCCCGTTTCGTTTGCGGCGTAAACCGGAGTGTCCGGGAGGGATCGTTTGCGGGGCGGGATCGTATCCGGGAAGGGATCAGTACTTCATGAGACTGCCGACCCTGCGGGCGTGGTTTACTGCCAGGCGGAAGAGAAGAAGTCCCAGGGGAAGGAGCACCAGGTCGATGAGGGCCAGGGCCAGCAAGTCGTCGGCGAGGGCCGCGTAACCCTGGGCACGCAGCAGCGCTCCCCGTATCCCCTCAAGTGACCAGGTAATGGGCAGAAGGCGCGCCAGGGCCTGCAGCCATCCGGGCAGGACGGAGAGAGGATAGAAGACACCTCCCAGAAGGATGGAGAGGCTGCTCACGACCCAGTTCACAGGGTCGCCGCGCTTGAAGACTATGATGAAGCTGGCGGAGATTATCCCCAGGGCGGCATAGGCGGCGACGGTGAGGGCAAGCAGGATGAGGGCCGCTACAACGTTGGCGCCCGCGTAGCTCACACCGAAGGCCGCCCCCACGAGCAGGAAGGCGAAGACCGAAAGCGAGGTGAAGACGAAACGCCAAAGTGAGGAGGAGAGGACGATGGTGGTGAGGGATGTGGGCGTGGCGAGCATGGCTTCAAGGGTCCCCATCATCTGCTCCTCGCGCACGCTCTCGGCGAAGGAGCCCAGGCCGGCGCGCAGGTACATGGCCATGGCCATCCCCACCAGCGCGAAGGAGAAGTAGTCGCCGGCGGAATCCCGCACCGTTTCCGGGTCGACGATCTTGCCCAGGAAGTAGAACACGGATATGGTCACGACAAGCCCCGCCAGGGAGAGGAAGAAGTTAAAGCGGTAGCTGATCTCGATGAGGAAGTCGCGCTTGAGGAAGGCGAGAGCCTTTCTCATGGCCCGGCCTCCCCGTGATCGGAGACGGAGTGGGCGGGCCGCATGGCGCGGGCAGGCCGCGGCACACTTAAAAGGCGGGGATAGAAACCGCCTCTGCCTGCAGCGGCCGGTCCGGGATCACGCATAGCCCCTCCTGTAACCTTCCTCCTCTATTTCCATTTTATGGATAAAGATGTCTTCCAGGGCGGCGTCCGCGCCCAACTCCCTCCGTCCCTCCTCCAGGAGCCGGGAGAGAGGACCGGCGAAGAGGACATGTCCCCGGTGCAGGAGGACCACGTCCCGGCAGAGCCTTTCCGCCTCGCGCATGTCCTGGGTGGCGAGGAGCACCGTCTTGCCCCTCCTTCCCGCCAGCTCCTCCCTTATGAAGCACTGAAGGGGCAGGGCGGCCTCGGGGGAGAGAGAGCGTGTCGGCTCGTCGAGCAGCAGGAGGTCCGGGTCGTGCAGGAGGGCGCGGGCCAGCGCCATCCTCTGGCGCATGCCCGCGGAGTGATCGGAGAAGGGCACGTCGAGGACCTCATCCAGCCCCAACAGCTCCGCCAGCTCGCGCGTGCGCTCGGCGGTGGCGCGCGCGCCCATCCCGTGCAGCGAGGCGAAGAATTCCAGGTTCTGCCTGCCGGTGAGCCTCCAGTAGAAACTGCGCTCCTCGCCGATGGCCATGCCCAGCCTGCCCCTGGTCTGCGTCCCCCCTCCGCCCGCGTCCTTTCCCCATACCAGCACGGACCCCGAGGTGGGGAGGAGCAGGCCCGCGGCGATCCTGATGAAGGTGGTCTTCCCGGCGCCGTTGCTTCCCAGAAGGCCGCAGACCGTCCCCCTCTCGACGGCGAAGCTCACCCCGTCCAGGGCGCGCACCACGCCCCTTTTCCAGGCCGGCAACAAGAGGGAGCGCATGCCCGCCCCGGGGCGCGGGTAGTCCTTCACCAGGTCGACCGCCTCAAGGGCCTTCCCGCTCACGTCCTCCCTCTCGTGTCGCAGCCGCCATCCTCAACGCTTCCGGCGCTCATATCCTCAGCCTGGAAAAAGGCACCAGTTGCTCGTATTCCACCAGGGCGGCCATGGCCTTGGAGTAGGTATCCACCCCCATTTCCTCCGCCGCGGCGGGAGGGTTGAGGCCTCCCGCCACGACCAGCCCCGCACGGTCCTTCCCCGCCGGGACCTCCAGGCACGGTTGACCCGGCTTTCCCAGCACCGCCATTCCCCCCAGGCCCGCGGCCCTCATCTTGGCGAGCAGACCGGCCACAACCTCGACGGCGCTCGCGGGGACCTGGCGGAAGGAGGCGCATACCCTGCCGTTGCCCACGGTGGCCGCGGCGTGCACCCCGGTCATCTTGCCCTTGATGAAGATCTCGATGGGGTCCAGGGTGGAGCCCGCGTAGCTGATGATCTCGGTGAAACGCCTCGGCGCCCCGTCCACGATCTCCAGCAACCCCCCGAAGGTGGATTCCACGGGTATCCCGTGCCGGAGGAGAACGGCGTTCAGGGTCACGCTGCACACCGTACCCCATCCCACCATGCCTGCGGGCACTTCGACATCACCCACCTTCTCACCGGCTTCCGCGCGGATCACGAGGTCCGATAGACAGAGCCCGGCCGCGAAGGCGGGACGCATGGCCTCCATGGCGCGCGTCTCCTGCTCCCGAGGGAGGAAGGTGACGTTGACCACCACCCTTCCCCGGCGGCCTTCCAGGTCGAAATGGGCGCGGCAGGCGAGGTCGTCTATGCGCGCGTTGACGAAACCCACGCGGTCTACCGCGAGCGCGCCCTCCACCTCCCGCTCCCCCTTTTCTGTGAGGAGGCGCCCGTTCCTTCCCACCAGGCGGGTGAAGCCGCGCTCGTCGAGGTGGAGCAGGTGATAGCGGACGGTCCTCTCGTTCAGCTCCACGCCGCGGCGGGCGAGTTCCTGGGAGATTGAGCGTGCGCCAAGGGGCCGCCCCGCCTCCTGCAGGATCTCGAGTATGGCAAGGGTTTTCCTTTCAAGTGCCCTCTCGTGTCCCATAATCGGCAATCCTTTTCCGACAACCGGGCTTGACACGGCCTTATGATGGCTTAATATAGGCAATAGGTCACCTATTGCCTATATTATAGATCATTTCTGGCGGACGGTAAACAGCCGCCGGCGGAACGTGGCCGGAGGCGAATGACCGCTCGAAGTTATGGTCAGCGAGCGCGTTTATATTTATTATGTGTAGTTGGTTGGCGGGCGAGGGCCGGGCTTCTCCCGTTCAGCGCATCAACCTGGTGACGGCAAGTCTGTCGATGGACGGAGCCTGCTTTCTCCCGTAAGGGGTTTACGGCCCGCGAGGAGAGGAAAACATCGCGTTTTCCCGGGACGAGAGGTGAAGCCAGTGATCCGAATCGTGCCGAGAGAGGAATACTGCATAGGGTGCCGCCTCTGCGAGATACACTGCATCGTGCAGCATTCCAAGAGCAAGAACATCATCAAGGCCTTCAAGCGGGAGCGGAGGCCGGTGAAGAGGGTGGAGGTGGAGGAGCACGGCCACGTTTCCTTCGCCCTGCAGTGCCGCCATTGCGAGGAGGCGCCCTGCATCACCGCCTGCCTCTCCGGGGCCATGCAGCGCGACAGGGCTTCCGGGGCGGTGGTCCACGACCCCGAGCGCTGCGTCGGCTGCTGGACGTGCATCCTGGTGTGCCCCTACGGGGCCATACGCCGCGACGGCGAGGAGCGCAGGGTGGTGGGCAAGTGCGACCTCTGTCCCGACCTCGAGGTGCCCGCCTGCGTGGCCAACTGCCCCAACGAGGCCCTGGTGCTGGTCGAGGAGTAGGCCATGAAAAGTTACCGTTACGCCGTGATAGGGAACTCCGCCGCCGCGGTGAACGCCTGCGACGCCATACGCTCCCTCGACGGGGAGGGCTCCCTGGCCGTGTTCAGCGAGGAGAGGTACCGCTGCTACTCGCGGCCCCTCATCTCCTACCTGGTGGCGGGGGAGGTAAGCGCGCACGGCATGTACTACCGCCCCGCCAGGTATTACCAGAATATGGGAATAGATTTTCACGCGGGCGTAAAGGTGACCTCGCTCGACCCTGCCGGACACCTGCTGGTCACCCGGGAGGGAGAGAAGGTGAAGTGGCGCAAGCTCCTGCTGGCCACGGGCTTCCGGCCTTTCATACCGCCCATCGAGGGCCTCGAGGAAGTCGACTACCTCACCTTTGTGGACTGGGACGATGCCAAGCGCATGCTGCGGCTCACCGCGAAGCCCGTAGCTTCACTGGTCATCGGTGCCGGGCTCATCGGCATGAAGGCCGCCGAGGCCCTGCACGCAAGGGGCAGCGCGGTGACGGTGGTGGAGAAGATGGAGCGAGTCCTTCCGCTGGCGCTGGACGAGAGGGCATCGGCCATGGTGTCCGAGCGCTGCCGGCGGGAGAACATCGGGATAATAACCGGGCAGAGCGTCTCCCGCCTGGAGCCGCGGGGCGGCCACCGCGGCAAGGCCGTGCTGGAGGACGGCTCGGAGGTGCCCTTTGACCTGCTGGTGGTGGCGGTGGGTGTGCGGCCGCGCGTGGAGCTGGCCGAGGAGGCCGGGCTCGAGTGCGCTGGCGGGGTGCTGGTGGATAAGCACCAGCGCACCTCCCACGAGGACGTCTTCGCCGCCGGCGACGCGGTCAAGGCCATGGACCTGGTGCGGGGCGAGCCGGCGGTCAACGCCCTCTGGCCCATCGCGGCCCTGCAGGGGAAGTACGCCGGGATGAACATGGCCGGGCGGGAGGTCCCGTATCCCGGCGGCAACTCCATGAACGCGGTGGAGTTCTTCGGGCTGCCGGTGCTCTCCGCCGGGGTGGTGAACCCCCCAGATGCCACCTACGAGGTGATCACCCGGCAGGGGGACGACGGCGACTACCGCAAGGTGGTTCTGCGCGGCGACGTGCTGGTGGGCATGCTGGTCGCCGGTAACATCGAGCGCGCCGGCATCCTCACCTCGCTCATCCAGGAGAGGGCCAACGTGAGGAGGGTGAAGGGCTTCCTACTCGAGGAGGGGTTCGGCCACATCCACTTCCCGCGCTCCGTGAGGGAGGAACGCATAATCGAGGCCGTGGCCGGGTTGCCGAAGCCCGCCGGGGAGAAGGCCGGCGCTGGGAAGGGGAAGGCCAGGGCGGACAGAGGCAAGGGGAGGGCACGGTAAGATGCTGAGGAACGAGATGCCGGGAAACGCTCGCCTGCGCGACGACAAGGATTTCTCCGCCTGCTCCATCTTCGGCATGATGAACTTGCGCGGGGAAAAGTTCAACGGCGAGCCGGTGATGACCGCCATCGCCAACATGAAGGAGAGGAGCAACGGCCTGGGGGGCGGCTTCGCCGCCTACGGCATCTACCCCCAGTACGCGGATCTCTACTGCTTCCAGTTGATGTACGACGACGGGGGCGCCAGGGAGGAGACGGAGGAATTTCTCAAGGAATCTTTCTCCGTGGAAGGGGCGGAGGTCATCCCCACCCGCGCCTGCGAGGGCGTGGAAGACCCGCCGCTTCTCTGGAGATATTTCCTGCAGCCGCGCGAGGCCCTGGTCTGCGAGGCGGCGGACGTCGACGATTTCGTGGTGCGCGCGGTCATGCACATCAACGTGCGCATAGACGGCGCCTTCGTCTTCTCCAGCGGCAAGAACATGGGGGTCTTCAAGGGGGTGGGTTTTCCCGAGGACATCGGGCGCTTCTTCCGCCTCGAGGAATACGAGGGGTATATATGGGTGGCCCACGGCAGGTTCCCCACCAACACCCAGGGATGGTGGGGCGGCGCCCATCCCTTCAACATCCTGGACTGGTCGGTGGTGCACAACGGGGAGATCTCCTCATACGGCATAAACCGGCGCTACCTTGAGATGTTCGGGTACATCTGCACCCTGCACACCGACACGGAGGTCATCGCCTACGCCGTGGACCTCCTGGTGCGCCGCCACGGGCTTTCCGTGGAGGACACGGCCAGGGTGCTGGCCGCCCCCCTGTGGACGGAGATAGACCGCATGCCGGAACGGGAGAAGGAGCTGCACACCGCCCTGCGGCAGACCTACGGGTCCCTCCTGCTCAACGGGCCCTTCAGCGTCATCATCTCCAACCGCGGGCAGATGATCGGCCTCACGGACCGCATCCGCCTGCGGCCCCTGGTGGCGGGGCGCAACGGGGATTTCATGTACATATCCTCGGAGGAGGCTCCCATGCACCTGGTCGACGACACGCTGCGCGAAACCTGGATACCGCAGGGTGGAGTGCCCATCGTGGCAGAATTGGAAGAATATACCATGAAAGAAGAGGAGGAGGGCGCCAGGGTGCTCTCCCTGCGCGGCCCGGATCCCGCCTGAACGAACGGAGGTCGCTGGCTTGAAGAGCTATATCCTGCCGCAATATCTCGTCGAGCGCGACGATTACCGCTGCATCCGCTGCGAGGTCTGCGTGCGCCAGTGCGCCTTCGACGTGCACTGGTACGACGACGAGGAGGACGCCGTCTTCGCCGACGAGAGCAAGTGCGTGGGGTGCCTGCGCTGCGCCACCCTCTGCCCCACCAACGCCCTCGTGGTGCGGCACAACCCCACCGAGCACCCCCCCAACGCCAACTGGACCCGGGACGTCCTCCAGAACATCTACAAGCAGGCGGAGACGGGCGGGGTGCTGCTCACCGGCATGGGCTGCGACCGCGACTATCCCATCTACTGGGACCGCATCGTCCTCGACGCCAGCCAGGTGACCAACCCCTCCATAGACCCCTTGCGGGAACCCATGGAGCTGCGCACCTTCCTGGGCGCCAAGCCCGACTCCCTGCAGGTGGCGAGAAAGGGCGGGAGGCCGTCACTGCAGACGAAGATCACGCCCCAGCTGCGCCTGGAGACCCCCATCATGTTCTCGGCCATCTCCTACGGGGCCATCAGCTTCAACGCCTGCGAGTCGCTGGCCCGCGCCGCGACCGAGATGGGTACCTATTACAACACCGGCGAGGGCGGGCTCCACAGGGACCTCTACAAGTACGGGGACCACACCATCTGCCAGGTGGCCTCGGGCCGCTTCGGGGTTCACGCCGATTACCTGGAGGTGGCGGCGGCGCTGGAGATAAAGATCGGGCAGGGGGCCAAGCCGGGCATAGGCGGCCACCTCCCGGGTGAGAAGGTCAGCGCGGAGATATCCCGCACGCGCATGATCCCCAAGGGGACGGACGCCCTCTCGCCGGCGCCACACCACGACATATATTCCATCGAGGACTTGGCCCAGCTCATCTACGCCCTGAAGGAGGCCACTCACTGGGAGAAACCGGTATCGGTTAAGATAGCCGCCGTGCACAACTCGGCGGCCATCGCCTCGGGCATGGTGAGGGCGGGGGCGGACATCATCGCCCTGGACGGCATCCGCGGCGGTACGGGGGCAGCCCCCACCATGATCCGTGACAACGTGGGCATCCCCATTGAGCTGGCACTGGCCGCGGTGGACGACCGCCTGCGCCAGGAGGGAATACGCAACCGCGCCTCCATCGTGGTGGCGGGGGGCATCCGTTCTTCCGCCGACGTCATCAAGGCCATCGCCCTGGGGGCGGACGCGGTGTACATAGGGACGGCGGCACTGGTGGCCATGGGCTGCCACGTATGCCAGAAATGCTACACCGGCAAATGCAACTGGGGCATCGCGACGCAGGACCCCTATCTCTCGAAGCGCCTCAACCCGGAGGTGGGCGCGCGCAGGCTGGTCAACCTCCTCACCGCCTGGTCCCACGAGATCATGGAGATGCTGGGGGGAATGGGCATCAACGCCATAGAGAGCCTGCGCGGCAACCGGCTGCGCCTGCGGGGAGTGGGACTCTCCCAGGAGGAGCTGGACATCCTGGGCATCAAGCACGCCGGCGCCTGAGAGCGCCCTTTTGTTACCGGGACCGAATGGCGTGGGGTTCACGTGGCTTTGCGGCGGACGGTGGGGCGAGCGCGGCAGCGGGGAGATGAAGAGCAGGCGGTCAGCGGAAGTAGCGGGCAAGGCCGCTCTTGCTCGCAACGCTTGAGGAACAAACGGCGCGCGCGTAAGGTCGAAGGTGAAAAGGGAAAACACGGAAAGCGAAGAAGAAAACAGAAAGAGCGGAAGGGAAGAGAGCAAGGACGAGGATGGTGAGGGGATGAAGATCGAGGTCGATCACCACGCGGGCCTGCCCGGCGTTTTCGTGCGCGTCGACGGGAAGGTGAGGATAAACGCCCGCCAGCTCCACTACCGCGAGCTGAACAACATGATCAAGGGAGCGGCCGCGGAGGGCGCGGAGGAGATCGTGGTCGACAACGTCTACGGCCAGCGCTACATCGGCTCCGGAGTGCGCAGGGCGGTGAACATCACCGTGCACGGCGTGCCCGGGAACGACCTTGGCGCCTTCATGGACGGCCCGCGCATCACCGTGGACCGCAACGCCCAGGACGGGGTGGGGAACACCATGAACAACGGGGTCATCGTGGTGCACGGGCGGGCCGGCGACATCGTGGCCATGGGCATGCGGGGCGGGAAGATCTTCATCCGGGACGGCGTGGGCTACCGGGCCGCCATCCACATGAAGGAGTACCGCAAGTACCGCCCCGTGCTGGTCATCGGCGGCGAGACGCAGGATTTCCTCGGCGAGTACATGGCGGGAGGGCTCGTCATCGTCCTGGGCCTGGGAAATAAGGGAAAGGCGAGATTCGGAGCCCGTCATATAGGCACGGGGATGCACGGAGGGCTCATCTTCCTACGCGGGGAGGTGGAGGAGCACCAGCTGGGCAAGGAGGCGGCGGCCGTCCCGGCGGGCGATGAAGACAAGGCGCTGATAGAACCTTACGTGGAGGAATATGCGGGTTATTTCGGAGGGGACCCCGGGGAGATACTGCGCTCCGATTTCCTCAAGATCCAAGCCAGGTCACACCGGCCTTTCGGCGGCCTCTACGCCTATTGATCCCGGCCGGGAGGGAAGGTTTCGCACCGGGATCTCGTGCTTCCGATCACCCGATATCTCGTTACGTTCCACCTTCCTTGCGGACGGTGTCCGGGCGTGTTTCCTCCTGCGCGGCGTCAGCCGGTGAATGGAGATCCCCCGGGTGAAGAGTATCCCTCTCATCATGGTGCAAAGGGCAGAATGTCGGTAGAGGATGATTTTCGGCGTGGGACCGCCCCGCCGTACATGGCCGGAGCGCGAAAGCGGGAGGACGGGGTCGGCGAAAGAAGGGGGGTGGACGGCCGCTGACCGGAAGGCAGCCCCCCGATGGTTTATGATAGTAGTATCTGTCAATGCGGGGATAAAGGTGCCGGAGGGCGTGTTTCTCCGCATATCATTGAGACGTGGCGGGCGCGGATCCGAAGTCGTGCTTGCGGATTGCTTGGCGGCGGAGAGGACATGGCAGGGATGAAAGTCTACCTGTTGTCCCCCGGGGAGAGGGGACGGTATTTTGCGGACATCCTCGGGAATGATTTCCACCTGGTGATATATGACAAGACATCCGTCGATCGGGCCTCCCCCGGGGACGTGGTCCTTGTCGACCTCGCGGACCATGCGGGCGACTGGAAGGAGGAGATGAACGCGCTGAGGGGTTCCCTGCAGGAAGGAGTGAAGATCCTCGGCGTGCTGCGCTACGAGCAGATGAGAAGGCTGGCGAAGGAGGACCCGCTGGACGACTTCTTGCTCGAAGGATCGACGGGCGAGGAGTTAAAGGCGCGCGTCCGCCGCTTGTTGCCCGGGGAAGCGGGCGCCCCTGCGCGGGATGAGGGCCTGGTGATAGACGAGGACCGCTACGAGGTGAGGGTTGACGGTTCCCCCGTGGAGCTCACCTACAAGGAGTTCGAGCTGCTGCGCTTCCTGGCCTCCCGGCCGGGAAAGGTCTTCACCCGCGAGGTGCTCCTGGAGCAGGTGTGGGGATACGATTACTTCGGCGGCTCGCGCACCGTGGACGTGCACGTGCGGCGCATCCGCGCAAAGATCGAGCGGGAGGGCCATACCTACATCCGCACCGTGCGCGGCGTCGGCTATATCTTCGAACCGGGCGAGAATGCCTGATCCATGCCTGATCCACGATCCTCCCGTGGCCGGTCTCGCGCAAGATACCGGTGGATCATGAGAGGGAATGGCGCCTTTCTTCACGAGGGTAGACCCCGCAAGCCCGGGGACCCGGAAGGGTTGTAACGGTGTCGGACCAGGAGGATGCTCCCATCCGGCAAACCCTGCCCGTGTCCGGTTCCCCGCTTCTTGATGAGAGCCAGCTCCTTTCCCGTGAAGGGCAATATATCCGCGTATCCGCCGCATCCGCGGCCACCGATGCCGTTTTCCGGCTATAACGATCGGCCGGTTTGCCGCCGTCGAACCCGTTGGGATAACGAGAAGGGATGTAATAGGCGTCCAGTACCTGGGCCAGGCTTATCAGTTCCTCCGGAATCTCCATCGCCTCACCCGGAGCCCGCAGGATGGCGCTTGCCGCGTGTCCCTAAACGGTGAGTTCATTTAAACCCCCTTACACCCGCTTCGTCGCGCCGGCGATCCTTGCGCCGGGGAGCAGGGAAGGAGACACGAGAGCCCGCGGGACCGTCAGGCGACATGCTCATGCCGATAAAGCGCTATTCCTCTTCGCCGGGCCGGGCCGGCTTCCCGGCGGCGTGCGGGAGTCCCCGCTTAACGATACGGAAACAGGCCCTTAACGGAGCTTTAATGGGGCCGCAACAAGCGAGAAACGGTGAGACCCTAGACTGGTGACAGCGGACGATAAGGATGTGGCCTTGAAGGAAGGGTGGTAAAAGATGGTAAAGGAAACGGGATGTGAAGAGGTATTGACCGCGCGAAGGAGAGGAGGTGAGGGCTCTTGAGGCGATGGTTCCTCGTTCTTATCCTGCTGGCTCTGATCATGGCGATCACCGCCGCACCCGCTTGCGCGCAGGAAGACAAGGAAGCCAAGCCGCCGCTGTTCATCCAGACCTCCCTGGATACGGTCTGGGTGCTGATCGCAGCGGCGCTGGTCTTCTTCATGCAGGCGGGGTTCTTTTTTCTGGAGGGCGGGCTGACCAGGGCCAAGAACGTCTCCAACGCCATGCTCAAGGGGGTGATGGATTTCTGCCTGGGTGCGCTGGTCTTCTGGGCCGTCGGCTTCGCCTTCATGTTCGGCGCCGACAGGGGAGGCTTCATAGGTGCGCGAGGTTTCTTTTCCAACCTCGCGAACCCGGAATGGAACGGGCTTCCGCTTTATGCCTTCCTTCTCTTTCAGATCGCCTTCGCGGGGGCCGCGGCCACCATCCTGGCGGGCGCGGTGTCGGAGCGCATTAAATTCTCCTCCTACTGCGTGGCGACGGTATGCATCACCGGGTTGATCTACCCCGTGGTCGGGCATTGGGTCTGGGCAGAGGGAGGATGGCTTTACCGGCTGGGCATGCTCGACTTCGCGGGTTCCGCGGTGGTGCATACCGTGGGAGGGGTATGCGCGCTGGTTGGCGCCTGGCTGGTGGGGCCACGGGTCGGGAAATATGGTCCAGATGGAAGGCCGAACGCCATACCGGGGCACAATATCCCCATGGCGGCTCTGGGCACCTTCATCCTCTGGCTCGGTTGGTACGGCTTCAACCCCGGCAGCACACTCAGCGCGACCCCGGCCATCGCCACAATCGCCATGACCACCACCCTGGCTGCTTCCGCCGGGGCCGCCGCGGCCATGTTCTTGACATGGATCCGGTACGGCAAACCCGACGTCAGCATGTCCTTCAACGGCGCTCTGGCGGGTCTGGTGGCCATAACCGCCGGGTGCGCTTATGTCAGCATGGCCAGCTCTGTGGCGATAGGCCTGGTGGCCGGCGTACTGGTCGTCTTCGCCGTCGAGTTCATAGACCGAAAGCTGAGAGTGGATGACCCCGTGGGCGCCATATCGGTCCACGCGGTCAACGGCATATGGGGGACCGTCGCCCTGGGCCTTTTCGCCCAGGCTTCCTACGGTGAGGCGAACGGGGTGGCTGTCGTGAACGGGCTGTTCTTCGGGGGCGGCGTGGCCCAACTGGGCAAACAGCTGCTGGGCGTCTTATCCGTGTTGGCCTGGGCGGCGGTGGCGGCGGGGATCCTCTTCTTCATCCTCAAGAAAACCATCGGCATCCGAGTGTATGAAGAGGGACAGAAGATCGGGCTGGACGTGACCGAGCACAACCTGGAGGCATACCCGGATTTCCAGCCCACGACCTCCGAGAAGGGGGTGTTGTGAGATGAAAAAAGTGGAGGCCATCATCAGGCCGGAGCGGCTGGATCCGGTGATGAAGGAGCTGCGCGATCTGGGTTACCCTGGCGTGACCATCACCGAGGTCAAGGGGCACGGCAAACAGAAGGGCGTGACCCATATGTGGAGGGGATCGGAGTACCGCGTGGAGTTCCTGCCCAAGCTCAAGCTGGAGGCGGTGGTGCTGGACGAGGACCTGCAAAGGGTGGTGTCCGCTGTGGTGCGCGCCGCCCGCACCGGCAACATCGGCGACGGCAAGGTCTTCATCTACGAGGTGGCCGACGCGGTGCGGGTACGCACCGGCGAGACCGGTTTCAACGCGATTTAACACGGATTTAACAGGCCGGAAAACGGTCAGAAACAGGCTTGGGAGAGAATTGAAATGAGGGCACGGAAGAGATAAAACGCCGCAAAGGGCGGGAGGGAAAAAGGAGGAAAAGAGATGACCGCCAAGGACAAGGAATACGTCCTGAAAACGGCGCGCGAGAACGACGTGCGCTTCATCCGCCTGTGGTTCACCGACATCCTGGGTTTTCTCAAGAGCTTCGCCATCACCATCGGCGAGCTGGAAGAGGCCCTGGAGGACGGCATGGGCTTCGACGGCTCGTCCATCGAGGGCTATGCCCGCATCGACGAGAGCGACATGATCGCCATGCCCGACCCATCCACCTTCGCCATCCTCCCATGGAGGCCGCGGGAGCACAACGCCGTGGGGCGCATGTTCTGCGATATCCTCCGGCCCGGCGGTGAGCCGTACGAGCGCGACCCCCGCTACATACTCAAGCGTAACCTGGCACGCGCGGCGGAGATGGGCTACACCTTCTACGTGGGCCCCGAACTGGAGTACTTCTACTTCAGGTCTCCGCAGGCGCCGGAGGTGCTGGACCGCGGCGGTTACTTCGACCTCACCCCCATGGACGTGGCGAGCGACCTGCGACGGGACACGGTCATCGCCCTGGAAGAACTTGGCATCGGCGTGGAATACAGCCACCACGAGGTGGGTCCCAGCCAGCACGAGATCGACATGCGCTACACGGATGCGCTCACCATGGCCGACAACGCCATGACCTTCCGGCTGGTGGTGAAGGAGATCGCCCTCCTCAACGGCCTGCACGCCACCTTCATGCCCAAACCCCTCTTCGGGGAGAACGGCAGCGGCATGCATACCCACATGTCCCTCTTCCAGGGGGAGAGGAACGCCTTCTACGACCCGGGAGACGAGCACCACCTCTCTGATGTCGCCAAGAAGTTCATCGCCGGCCTACTGCGCCACGCGCCGGAGATAACGCTGGTCTGCAACCAGTGGGTGAACTCCTACAAGCGGCTGGTGCCGGGTTACGAGGCGCCCGTCTATCTCACCTGGGCGGTGCGCAACCGCTCCGACCTCATCCGCGTGCCGGAGTACAAGCCGGGGAAGGAGAAGGCCACCAGGATAGAGTTCCGCTCCCCCGACCCGGCGTGCAACCCCTACCTGGCATTCGCGTGCATGCTGGCCGCGGGGCTGGAGGGCGTCGTCAACGACTACGAGCTTCCTCCCATGGTGGACCGCAACGTCTACGAGATGACGGAGGCGGAGAGGAGGGAGCTCAATATCGGCCAGCTGCCGGAGGACCTCTACGAGGCCATACAGTGCGCCGAAAGGAGCGAGCTCCTGCGCAAGACCCTGGGGGACCCCGTATTCGAGTCCCTCATCGAGAACAAGAAGATCGAGTGGGAGCGCTACCGCGCCCAGGTGACCGAGTGGGAGCTGGGCCAGTACCTACCGGTGCTGTGAGGCCCGAAACGACCAGGGAAAGGACGATGCCGGGCGCGGATGTCGTTCGGATGCGCGGCGTGGGGGCTCGGGCGGACCCCGTGCATGGGGACCCCGTGCATGGGAGAGTGCTCGCGGGGCTTTCCGGGTCCGGAGGCGGATATGTGGAAATAAATGGTTGAAGCCGCACGGCACGGACCTGGCAGGAACAGGTAGCACGAAGAGGCACCGGAGAGGTGGCGGGGATGAGGATCGCGTTGGCGCAGATAAACTCCACCGTGGGGGACCTGGAGGGGAATAGCGCGCTCATCCTGCAAGCCCTGCGCGAGGCGGAGAGGATGGGGGCCGACCTGGTCTGCTTCCCCGAGCTCTCCCTCTGCGGATATCCCCCCGAGGACCTGCTGCTCAAGCGGGATTTCCTGCTCTGCTGCGCCCGCGCCCTGAACGGGCTGGCGCGGGAAGTGGGAGACACTCCTGCCCTTGTAGGCGTGCCGGAGCTCGGCGAGGACGTTTTCAATTCCGCCGCCCTCCTGCACCGCCGCAAGGTCGCCGCCACGTACCACAAGTGCTACCTCCCCAGTTACGGCGTCTTCGACGAGAGCCGCTATTTTGCCCCCGGCAAGGAGGGACTGGTGGTGAGGGTGAGGGGCACGCGCGTCGGAATCACCATATGCGAGGACATATGGCATCCCGGTGGCCCCATGGAATGGGAGGTCGCCTTCGGTGGAGCGGAGGTGGTGGTGAACATCTCCGCGTCGCCCTATCACCGCGGCAAACAGGGCACACGCGAGCGCCTGGTGCGGTCAAGGGCCGCTGATGCCATGGCCGTCGTGGCCTACGTCAACTGCGTGGGAGGGCAGGACGAGCTGGTCTTCGACGGCGGCTCGCTCGTCGTGCACCCCCGCCATGGGAGACTTGCCTCTTCTCCTCGTTTCCAGGAACACTTGCTGCTTCACGACCTGGATACGGCCGGGCTGTGGGCCGGGAGGATGTCCAGACCCCTGCACAGGTACGCGAGACAGGGCGCTCTCCCCGGGACGACGCGGGTCATCGAGCTGGACGGACAACGGGGTCCGTCCGCGGGGGAGTGCCCACCCCTGAATATACCGGATGAGGCGGCGGACATAGCGGAGGAAGAAGAGGAGGTGCTGCAGGCGCTGTTGTTGGGATTGCGCGATTACGTGCGCAAGAACGGCTTCCGGGAGGTGGTGATAGGGCTCTCAGGCGGCGTGGATTCCTCCCTGGTCGCCGCCCTGGCGGTCATGGCCCTGGGGAGGGATCGCGTGCACGGCATCTTCATGCCTTCCCGCCTCACCTCCGACCTTTCCCGGGAAGGAGTTGAAAGGCTGGTGGCCGCCCTGGGCATTGAGATGGAAGAATATCCCATAAAAGGCATCCTCGCTTCCTATGTCCGCGACGCGGGGACGTCGTTGCGGGGAGAAGGCGAGAGCGTGGCTGTGGAGAACCTGCAGGCGCGCATCCGGGGGAACATCCTCATGGGTATCTCCAACAGCCGGGGGTGGCTCGTGCTGGCCACCGGCAACAAGAGCGAGCTCTCCATGGGATACTGCACCCTTTACGGGGACATGGCCGGTGGTTTCGCGCTCATCAAGGACCTGCTGAAGGGCGAGGTATATCGCCTTTGCAGACATGTCAACCAACGGGAGGGGAGGGAGATCATCCCCGCCGTGGTGCTGGAGCGGGAGCCTACGGCGGAACTGCGTGAGGCCCAGAGAGACAGCGACGCCCTTCCCCCGTACGAGCTGCTGGACCCCATCCTCGAGGATTACATAGAAAACGGGCTCACGGTGGAGGAGATGTCCGCCAGGGGGTACGAGCGCGCTCTCGTGGAAGAGGTGGTCCGGCGCGTGGACGCCAACGAGTACAAGCGCCGGCAGGCCCCCGTGGGCATCAAGATCACCACGCGCGCCTTCGGCCGCGACTGGCGCCTCCCCATCTCCGTTCACCGTTGACGCCAGAATCCCCGCATCCACGGCGGCGGCCGGGTTTACTCGCCTGCACGGTTGGAAATATAATCGCCGTGTAGGTGGCGGACTGGCCAAGACGGAAGGCATAGGTCGGGGGGTCGATGAGATGGCCATGGAGCATGACCTGGCGGAAGCCGAATCCTTCATCAAGGAAGGGCAAGCCCTCGCGGAGAAGTACAGGGCGTCCGATTTGCGTGATCTTGACGCGCCGGCATCCGACACCTCCCTGCTGATACTGTTCACCTCCTGGAGGGGAAGGGCGATGAGGTTCGTGCACCTGCAGACGGGCGCCCACAGCGAATCGTCACAGGCCTTCTCCAGGAACTGCGGGGCCGGGGGCAGCTACAGCGACATACTTGCCGGGATCAAGGAGCTGGAGAAGGTGAAGCAGGGCATTCTCGACGGGGTCTTCGAGCGCAAAGGCGTCGAACTGTTCATCTTCCATCCCGGCGCGGAAAATCCCTGATCCGGAAATATTTACGTAACATCGTCGCCTCTCCCATCTCGGACGTGGATGAATCCCCGCACGTCCGCCATTCACGCGGCACGCCCGCTCCGGCCATGCTGCGGCAAGGGTCCTTCTCCCGCATCCTTACAGCGCGGAGACGGTCGCGAAGCGGAAAGAGACGAAAGGAGAGAGATTCCGGGCGGCCGGCGGCAGCACCGGTCTTCGCGGGAACCCGCGCTTCAGATGCGCTTGAGGAAATCCCCCAAGGCGTGAATGAATGCCTCGAGATCGACGGGTTCCTCCTGGAGGATCTCCCACGGCATATCGTCGTCCACGCTGAGGCGAGAAACGGCGCTTCCAGGATATTTCTCGCCGTTTCGCGGCAGCTTTCGCGCGGCGATGACCGTACGGGCCACCGCGCTGCCGGACACGGGCGAAGCGCGGCGGGAAGAAGGGAGAGGCTTCGCGCGGCATCACCGTGTTCCATATCGGGCCACCGGTGGTCATTGCCGGGGGTGATATGACCACCCTTTTTTCGCGTGCGAGAGGACTACTTCCTGCGCACCGGGAACTGCAGCTCGGTTACCAGGTCCTCCTCCGACTTCACCGTGATGAGGTCGTTGTGGAAGACGGCCACTCCCGGCCCCATGAGCTCGTACCCGTTCTCGGAGATCCAGCGCATGAGCTTGAAGAAGGAGTCCTGCACCCCGGAGTGCGGCCCCTTGTGCACCAGGAAGGCCACTTCCTGGGCGGGCACCGTTTTCACACCGGCCTCCCCCGTCTCCGCCATGCGCTTTATCTCCTCCGGCGGTTCCAGTGGTCTCATGCTGCCTCCTGTCTTTATGCGTGAGGTCTTTCCATAAACGTGTTTTCCCGTGCCGACATGATTATACGCATGTCAAGGGCATCATCGCTAAACCCTTCCCGCGTGACGGCACGCACGTCGCGGTACATGTACGACGCTTCCCGGATGCCGGTTGCCGACAGCGCGGCCGGCACGAAGCAAGCCCTCGCGTTTCAGCTTGGGCCTGACCGCGTCCTTTCCGCCCAAGCGCCGCACACAAGCGACGCAACTTTTCATGGTCAGGCGACGGGCCGATAGCCACTGACCGCGGTGAGCCGGTCGAAGAATTCGTTCACGTGCTTCTTGTTTCTCCCGTAGTCGAACCACTGGAGGACGAAGACGCACTTGCTGACGGCGTGGATGCTGCCGTCCTGGAAGATGGTGATGTTCATGCGTTCCCCGTAGGAGAGCAGGCTGAAGGGGAACCTGACCTCGACCTGGTAAGGGGAGTACGCGAAAGCCCTCCACCCCAGGTCGGCCAGCGCCCGGCTGACGGCAGAGGCAAGGTAGTCGTGGTGGACATTGTACCTGCGTACCTCCTCGTATGCGGCGGGTAGTCCGAAAGCCATCTCTCTTTAACCTCCCTGTTTACGGAGCCTGCCGTCCTCGATGGTGACACCACCTGGCCCACGCGCTTCGCACATGCTACCAATTCTACAACCGACGTGCGCGTTCCGTCGCGGAGCGGGATTGAGGACCTGCCGAGCTCGAAGACGGCCTCGGTCACCTTTTCCTCGATCTCATCCATACCCTTCGCTTCGGAGACCAGACGTAGTGCCATGGTTCTCGGATCGAACATTTAGGAGATCAATCCTTTCCTCTTGTCGAATTGGCCTGCTTTGCCAGGATGATAGGGTGGTCTCCCAACCTCTTTCAACCCGAAAAGCGCCTACCGGAACGATACGGCATCGCTTGAGGGCCCTGTTGGCGGTTGCCGCAGGAGAATCCCGCCGTCCCCTATTTCAGGGACTCCAGGAAGGCCTCCAGGCGCGTGGCGACCTGGCCTTCCTGGTACTCGCGGTCGTCGATGCAGTCCCCGTCGATGATGAGGGTGGGAACACCCGCGCGCTGCAGGGCGCCCTTCGCCAGGGGGGCGCTCCCGCAGCTCTGGCGGCATCCCCAGTGGTTGTAATGGATGGCGCCGTCCACGCGGTACTCCCGGGCCAGGCGCACCAGGTGAGACACCCTTCTCTCCGCCGCTCCCACCAGGAAATGACCGCCCAGCTTGCGGGCCAGCGATGGGAAAGGGTCCCGCGGGTCCATGGCCTCCCAGGTGGCGTGGGTGTATTCCTCGCAAACCAGGCGGGCGCCGTGTTTTTCCAGTATCTGGAATATAGTCTGGGAATACCAGGGTTTCAGGTGCATCCACATGATGCGCAGCCCGTTCTTTCCCCTGCACCCCCTCTCACGCAGCTCCTCGGCGAGGAGGCGGTAGAAATCCGCGCCCGCCTGCGACCCCAGGCACCCCGCGAGGACGCTGACGTTCCCCATGGCGTCCTTGCCGTCCAGGGTACAGTCGTCGCGCTTGCGCATCTCCTCCACCTCGCGCAGGTGGCGAAGGGCGCGGTTGGAGAGCTCCACCGCGGTGGAGAGCCCCTCCATCATCTCCCTCTCCCTGCGACCGCTGAGGCCGGCCATGGCGCGCGCCGCCTCCGCCATGCGGCCGGCGAGCTCCTCCACGCCGCGTTCCCTGCCCGGCAGGGGTGCCTCCAGGACGAAGAGGGGAGCGCGGTAAAGGTCGCCCAGGAAGGCGAAGGAGAGGGGCGCGGAATCGCAGGGATAGTTGACGGCCAGCAGGAGGTCGGGTTCGGGGAGGAAGCCCTCCAGGGCGCAGCCCAGGAGGCAGCGGTGGTAGGAGCAGGCGTCGGACGGGAACTCCTCCTCCGCCGCGCGGTCTATGAAACGCGGGGCCAGGCCGGCCGAGGCCGCCACGGCCGCCGCCATCTCCGGGTAAAAGGGTATGCATCCAGACCCGAGGACCAGCTCGCTCGGGGTGAGCAGGTTGCACCAGACCACGGGGGCGCGATGCAGGTAGGCGTCGCGGGTGGCGCGCAGGAAGTATGCCAGCGAGACGCGGTCCGCCTTCCACTGCGGCCGGTTGAGAGGGGAGAGGGCCAGCCCCTCCACCGTTTTCCAGAAGAGGCGGGAGCGGAAGGTGGCCGGCGAGAGCCGGTCCAGGTAACGCTCCTTTATCTGCTCGAGCAGCTCCATGGCGACCTTTCAGGAGATCATTTCCAGGAAAGCCTCCACGCGGGTCAGCACCTGTCCCGCGTGCCCGTCGGCATAGTCGCTCTCCAGCCGCAGGACGGGTATCCCCTCGCGCTGCAGCATCTCCCGCGTGCGCGGGTATTCGTACAGGTATGAATCGCAGAACTTCAGGGAGGCATAGATGATGCCCCGCGCACCCGCGCGGAGCGCGTTCTCCACCAGGGTGCGGTGGCGCCTCTCCCCGTCGAGCATGCGCGCGCAGTGAGGGCGCGCCAGGTAGGCGGCGGCCAGCGCTCCGAGGACCTCCCCCAGGCTTTCCCCTTCCGCCAGGGTGGGCGCCGCGAAGGCGCGGTCGCCGTTGCAGAGGTCGGCCCAGACCACCCGCGCCCCCGCCTCCTCCAGGAGGGAGACCATCCCCGCCGGGTTGAGGATGTTGCCCGTGAGAAGCACCGGCACCCCGCGACCGGCCCCGGGAGCGGTGGCGGCGGGCCCCCGCGTCGCCGCGGGGCTCGCGGCGTCTTGCGGCGCGGACTGGAAATGCCTGGCAAGGAGCAGCCTCTCCCCTCCGCCCGCCCCTTCCGCCGCGCGGATGTACTCCCGGCGCAGTTCCTCCCTCGCGCGGCAGGCGGCCTTTATCTCCGCGTGGCTTATCTCCCTCCCCCGCCACGAGCGCAGGGCTTCCAGCAGGTGGCGGTATTCCCCGGCCAGCATGCGCTCGCCGCTCTTTCCCACGTTGCGGGGCAGGTCGAGGAGGAAGACGAAGCCGTCCGGGAAGAGGTCCTTCCAGGCGTCGTGGAGGCGGCGCATGCCGTCGCAGGAGTTGACGAAGACGGCATGATGCGGGCCCTCCTCCTGCATGGCCTGCGCCAGGCAGGACCGCACGTAGGGGCATATGGCAGGGTGCAGGAAGGCGTCGGAGTCGTCGATACGGTCGGGGTCTCCGAAGGAACGCACGGGCTTGAGGCCCGCTGCCGTCAAGAGCTCGAGGGGCGTATAGGCGCAGAACCAGGTTATGAGATCCTCGTCCATAGCGACCCCTTCACCCTCCCCGTATCGTTTCACGCTATCACTTCCTCCGCTTACGCACTCCCGCGTAACAGGATAACGTCATCCGCGTGGTCCCCGTCAGGCCGCCGCCCTCGACCGCGATCATCGTCTGTGGAGGTGCGCATGACCCCCGTCAATACGCCGTCTCCCGCGACGGTATAAAAATCGACTTGCGGGTATATTATATATGGCGCGCGGCCTGCATTGGTCGTGGTATCGCACGTAAGGACTGACCCGGTTGCGCAAGCGGTAAGGCCGGGCAACCTTCGCAGCCCTTGCCGCTGGTAGCTTGCCTGATGGGGGCATGTAATAAGGGAGAAAGCGGCGCGGGATGCTCGCCAAGCCGAACGGCCACGGTAAAGGATTCGTGAAAAAGGAGGAGAGCATGGACAAGTACGAGTGCACCGTCTGCGGGTATATCTACGATCCGGACAAGGGAGATCCCGAGGGCGGCATCGAGCCCGGGACACCCTTCGAGGACCTTCCGGACGACTGGGTCTGCCCCCAGTGCGGCGCCGACAAGGACCTCTTCGAGAAAGTGTGAGCCTTCCTGCGTGCGGTGGGGGAAGGGGCGGGCAGGGAAAAGGAAGGACATGCCGTACCGCAACGGTGGGCGGGGAAAGGTGGATAAGGGACAGCAGGAAGGGGAAGAGGGGGAAGTCGGAAACAGGAAAAGGGGTGGACGGCGGAAAAGTAGCCGTGAAGAAAGGTGATCGAGGGGGAACCCCGCCACGCCACCGTGCGAAGGCCGGCCCGCGGAGGTTTCCCACCGTTTGGAAGCGAGGTAAGGCGCGGTGGGCCGGCGCGTGAAAGGTTGGGTTGGCAGATAATGGCACCTAAGGGCAAGAGTACGGAGACGGGAGGATAACATGCTTCCGGTAAAGATCGCGGAGGGGGTGCACTGGGTGGGCGCCCTCGACCCGCAGCTGCGCATCTTCGACATCATCATGAAGGCGGACCACGGCACCACCTACAATTCGTATCTCCTCACCGGGGGGGACAAGGTGGCGGTGGTGGACGCGGTCAAGGCGCCCCACTACGATGAGTTCATCGCCAACATACGTTCCCTGGTGGACCCGCGGGACATCGCCTACGTGGTGGTCAACCACACGGAGCCCGACCATTCCGGGTCCCTGGCGCGCCTGCTGGCGGAGGCGCCGGACGCTCGCGTGGTCTGCGACCGCCAGTGCCGCAATTTCGTCAAGAATATCCTGAACCGGGACGTGGACCCCCTGCTGGTGCAGGACGGGGACACCCTGGACCTGGGCAAGGGAGTGGAGCTCTCCTTCATCCACGCGCCCTTCCTGCACTGGCCGGATACCATGTTCACCTACCTGAAAAAGGAAGGGGTGCTCTTTACCTGTGATTTCCTGGGCGCGCACTACTGCGACGACCGCCTCTTCGACGACCTGGTGGACGACTATCTCCATGCCTTCGAGTACTACTACCTGGTCATCTTCCGACCCTTCAAGAAATACGTGCTGGAAGCGCTGGACAAGATCGGGGGCCTCGACATCAAGGTCATCGCGCCCAGCCACGGCCCCGTGCTGCGCTCGGACCCGCTGCGGTACGTGGAGAAATACAGGGAGTGGAGCTCGCAGCCGGTTCCCGAAGAGGACAAGAAGCTGCTGGTGTTCTACGCCAGCGCCTACGGCAACACCGCCATGCTGGCGGAGAAGATAGCCGAGGGGGCCCGGGCGGAAGGGGCGAAGGTGGCGGTGATGGACGTCGCCGCCACGGAGCTGGGCCTGATGATCGACCGCATCGAGGCCGCGGACGGCATCGCCGTGGGGTCCGCGACCATAAACGCGGATGCCGTGGAGCCGGTGTGGTACCTCCTCTCCCACCTGGCCACGCTCAACCTCAAGGGGAAGGTGGGAGCGTCCTTCGGGTCCTACGGCTGGAGTGGCGAGGCGCCCAAGCTCATAGCCGAGCGCCTCAAGGGCCTCAAGTTCAGGGTGGAGGAAGAGCCCCTGCGGGTCAACCTGGTGCCCACGGAGGACGACCTGGAGCAGGCAGTCGCGTTCGGCCGGCGCCTGGCCCGTTCACTCTGACCCGTGCCCGGAGCGCGCCGCCCGCGGAGCGCTCCTCACGAGCCGTGCACGGAACAGGTGACCCGGTCGCCGGAAAGGGTGTAGGTTCCCCCGGAGGGGCAGGCGGGCACGCTCTCCAGGTAGCCGGGGACCAGCTGCTGGATGGACGTCGGCGCCTTGCCCTCCATGGCCTTGTACTGCTGGGCGGCGGCGGCTATGGCCCTGCGGTTGGCCGCGCAGGCCGCGGTTTCAGCCTGTCCCGCAGGCCCTCCACCGCTCCCGCCGTTGGCCTGGCCCCCTTGCGACGGCTGCGCGGATTCCCCGCCGCAGCCGGCGATAACCACGGTCAGGAGCAGCGCCAGCAGAACCGGGATGAAGACCTTCCTCATGCTCTTCTCCTCGGCAGTCACATTCCGCCTGCAAGCAATCTATCGGCGTGGAGGCGGGCCGGCTTGACTTGCGGGTCGGCAGGTGCGGCGAGGGGCGGCCCCGCGTGTCGGGGGCTTATCCTTCCAGGCCGCTTTCCCTGTCGCGGATGGCGCGCACGATCATCTTCTTGGCCACGTGGTTTATGATGCTGGGAGGGTTTTCCAGCACGGCCGCCCTCCATTCGTCCAGCGGCCTGTCGGCTTCCTTGAAGGCCTCGTAGAGGGCATCCTGCAGCACAGCGAAGTTGGGCTCGATGTATATCTCGTAGATGTATTTCTGGGGCCCGGAAAGCTCCTCCACGTCCTTGGAGAGGACTTCCTGGAACTCCTGCTTGATGCGTTTGCCGCGGTTGCGCACGTAATATTCGTTGAGCACCTTGAGAAAATCAACCACTTCTCCGCCCTCTTATCCTCGCCCTCTCACACGCCGAACGCGTCATGCATCCATGATATCCATCTCCGCGCCAAAATCAAGGAGGCTCGACCCGAACCGCGCCTCGCTTGCATCGATATCATGCAGCCGCTATTGCCATCGGTAAGCCCCGCGCGCGTCTTTAGAGCCCGGGCAAGCCGATGGGAAACTTTTACAGCCATGGCCATGCAGGCCGCTCAGGCCGTCCGCCGTGTTCCCGCCGCGGCCCCGCGGGATGCGCCTGAAACCGGGCGCCGAACGGCGCGGCGGCGAATAATAATGAAGCCCTCCGCTGAGGGCGTCGTGCGACCTGGTGGAGCCGATGGGATTTGAACCCACGACCTCTGCCGTGCGAAGGCAGCGCTCTCCCGCTGAGCTACGGCCCCTCGCATGTTGACCATTTTAACAGACTCGGCGCCCCTCTGCACCGGGACCGGGCGTCTCACGTGACACGGAAAGGCAGGCAGGCCCGAGCGCGATGCAGAGGGCTCTCCGGGGGCACGATGCGCGCCCCGCGGCGCCTCGCCGGGGTCATGCTCCCGTCGACCTGTCGATCATGTCGTGGAGGTTGACGGGTGACGGGCCGGGCGTCACCGGGAAAGGTTAGGGTATGATGGGAAAAGAGAAAGAGAGGGATAGGCAAGCCGGACCGTCGGGCTGGGAGATATGCCCAAGAGAGCACGACGGGCGGCAGTGAGATGCCGGGTAGTGGCGGGTTCGGCGCGCGGAGACCCGTGGCGCGCGGGGAGACCCACGGGCCGGCGGCGGGTGGGACGCTTGAGGGCGCGGCGCGCGCCGCCGGGACGCGCCACTGGCGTCGCCGGGCGGCGGAATCGGTCGGAGAGGAGGGAAACTCGAAGGTGAGCCCGGGAAGGCATCGCCGGCGAGGGCGCCTTTTTGTGGCGGTTCTCCTTGTCGCTTGCCTGCCGTGTGCGGGGCTGTTCTCCGCTTCTTGCAAGGGCGGTGGGCCGAGCGCGGGCGGAGCGGGGAACGGGAAAGGAGCCGGCGATGGAGGAGAAGTGCCGCGCAACCATTTCTCCTTCCTGTTGTGCGGGGATACCCACGCCCGCACCGATCTCCTGGCGAAGATCGTGGCCCAGGCGAGGGAGGGGGAGTTCCTGATCATAGTGGGCGATATCTCCACCGGCAAGGGCGTGGAGGAGATGCGGGGGATGAAGGACTTCCTGGAGGGGACGGGGA
This sequence comes from Actinomycetota bacterium, assembly GCA_014360655.1. Lineage (NCBI taxonomy): Bacteria > Bacillati > Actinomycetota > Actinomycetota bacterium. The sequence goes on from JACIXC010000017.1 coordinate 61,025, forward strand.
TCCCCTACCACGTCATCCCCGGGGACAACGACATGCCACGCGGGGACGTGTCCGCCTTCCGCACGGTTTTCGGGCCGGATTACTATTCCCTCGACGTGCATGGATGCCATATGGTCTTTCTCAACAACGCGGTCATCGGCGTGGGGTGCCCCCCGCAGGAGCTCGCCTGGCTGCGGGAGGACCTCGCGGGGGCGGCGGGTAAGCCGGTCATCGCCTTCGCCCACGTGCCCCCAGGGGCCCCGGTGGATATGGCCCGCAGCGGTTTCGTGGAGGAGGAATCGGAGAACAACCGCGAGATGAAGGAGCTCCTGGCGGCCGCCGGGACCCCGGTGATCTACTGCGGCCACATCCACGCCTACATGCTCTACAGCTCCGGGCCGCCACGCGTGGTGGTCACCGGGGGCGCGGGCGCCAGGCCGCACCTTTCGGAGGAGAGCGGCGGTTTCCACCATTTCCTGCGCGTCACCGTCTCCGGGGGGGAGGTCAGCGAGGAAGTGATCCCACTCTGACCGCAGCCGGGGCACCGTGCCCGCGCATGGTCATCGCGCAGCGAGTCGCTCATGACACGCCGCCGTCGTCACCGGGGGTCCCTTCCCTCGCGGGCGACGGGGGTTTCCGCCAACAGGACAACGCCTCATCCACGGTATGGCGTTCGGTGTCCCGGTTCCTGATCAGTTTCCACTCGAAGAGCAACACCTTTTCCATCATGCCGGCGGGTACGCGCAGGAGCGCTTTCTCGCACAGCTCGCGCGCTTCGTCGAAGCGGCCGCATCTCCTTAAGACGTCGGTGATGAGAAGCTCGCTCTCGCCCGTTCTCCTGCAGGGGTTCCTTCGCTTCTTCCTCGCCTGCAGGAAGAGATCCGCTGCCCTCCCACGGCATTCCGCCGCCCCCCTGGCGTTCTCGTGGTCGTCCAGGACCCAGGCGGCGTAGAGGGCCGCCCATGCGGCGTCCAGGTCTTTGCCGGCGTTTTCCGCCAGCAGGGACCAGCAAAGGAAATCTCTGGCCAGGATGGGGTAGGAACGCTTGTTACGCAACTTCCGGTAGCGGTCGCCCTTTACCAGTTGGGCGGCGCCCTCGACCGCCTCCTCGATGGAGGGGGCGCAATAGCCGCAATGAGGGCATCTAAGCACCCAGGTGCTCATCGTGGAGCGCATCATCTCCGAAGGTCTCAGGTCGAGGTCGGGGCGACCAAAGGTATTGGTGGAATAGATCACCTCTTGAGGGCTCTTCTTACCGCAGAGGGCGCAGGTGTGCTTCTCGGGCGCGGTCACGGTCATCTTATAACCCCCCTTTTCCCGCGAGTGGGGGTATGGTCGCCTCACCTACTTTCGTGAAGCTCGTTCCGAACCCCCCTTCCCGCGAGTGGGGGCATGACCGGGGAAACCCGGCCAGGTGGTGGGCTGATCGCCTGCCCCCACACCTCCAGGGGCGGGCAGTACGTGGAGTTATCCTCGCCAGCAAGATCCATCCCTCCTCTTCCTTAAAACGTGTGCCCCAAGACATGCGTCTCCTTAGGGGCGCGGGGTGATCGGCGCCGCCGGGGCGGGAGTCCGGCTGCGCCGGCGCATCTCCAACGTCCCTGGCGCGGCGCCTTTCACCACCCCCTGAGCCTCTTCGCACGGCGTGGGGGCGCTTACACCGTGCCTCCAACCCGTCGTTACCGGGTTCGGACCAGGGGAAGTCCCTTTTGTTTCCGCCAGATCGTCCACATCCCTCCTCCAGCAGGTTCTTGCCCGCCGACCCGTCGGCCACATCGTTTTCCCACCCATGCGGCGCACCCGGGTGCGTTTTTATCGGATCCGAACCCTTCCCGGTCGATCCCTGCCAGTTGTTTTCCCGTCCATGTGGCGTACGCGCCGGCACGAAGGCCACCCCCGCCTCCTCGCGTCTCGAGTGCCGCCGTTCTTTCGCAAGGATACGCGTGTATATTAGATGAGATGTCCTGACAGGTGTATGGCAGTCCGTTTCGACCTTCTTCATTTTTTTGCCTCTTTCTTGAAAGCACGCCGGCCGTGTACCGGGCGAGGGGAAAGGGTAGGGATTCGGGCAACCGGTGACCTCGCGAGAAACCCCCTCGGGGCAAGCGCGTTTGTACGCCAGGCAGTGCTCCGGCCGGATGCAGGGCAGGCTACCGGTAGCGTTGCACGATCCCCGTGGCCCGCTCCACGATCATCTCGCGGAGCTCGGGGGGCCGGAGCACTTCCGCCTCGCCGCCGAAGGACATGATCCACGAGCAGATCTCGGCCAGGCCGCTCACGCGGAAGGAGAGCACGGCGCTCCCGTCCTCGAGGTCGACGCAGCGCTGGCTGAAATGCCACAGGCACTCCTTCACGTAGGGCGCCGCCTGTGGGGTGAAGAGCACCTCCACATCCTGGAGCTCGCTCCCCCGCATCACCTGCCAGGCCTCGCCCATGTAATCCTGTATGCTGAAGTCCTCGGGCGGCTGGAAATCCTTCTCGAGGAGGGCGGCCTCGAGGATGCGGTCGACCTTGAATATCTTTATCTCCCCGCGCAGGTGGCAGAACCCCACCAGGTACCAGGCATTGCTGCGGAAGAGGAAGCCGTAGGGGTCCACCTCGCGCTCGGTGACCTCTTCGCGGGAGAGGGAGTGGTAGGTCAAGCGCACGCTGCGGCTCTCCTCCACGCCCTTTTCCAGTGTTTCCAGTATGGGGAGCCGCTTGCCGTAATCCACGGTGGGTTCCCACGCCGGGGTGAAGTGCGAGGCCTCCCGGGTGACGGAGTCGCGGAGGCCGGGGGGGAGGACTGCGTAGATCTTCTCCATGGCGCTCTGCACCCCCCTCTGGAAGGGAGTGCCCTTCTGGCGGGAGAGGATCTCCGACCCCATGGCCAGGGAGAGCACCTCGTTGAGGTCCAGGTGTACCGGGGGAAGGAAGAACCCCTCGCTCACCCGGTAGCCCCTGTCGTAGTAGATGGGGATGCCGGCCAGCTTGAGCAGGTTGATGTCGCGGTAGACGGTGCGCTGGGAGACCTCGCAGCGCTCCGCCAGCTCGCATGCCCCTATGCCGGGTTTACCCTCGATAAGGGTGAAGATCTTCAGGGTGCGCCACAGGCGGCTTGCCTTCTCCAAGCTCCCACCTTCCCCGATTCCTTGCCTTTGATTATAGCAAACCGACGTCGCGTGGGCCGAACGCGACCCCTCGCGGCGGAGGCGCTCCTTCCCCGGCAGATGAAGGGAAAGAAGGTATTATACGCGGGGCTGAAACGCGACCCCGTGCGGCGGAGGCGCTCCGTCGGCGGCAACCCCGGAGAAGAGCCGCGGGTGGCCGAGGGGATGAGGACTGGCGTCGCCGATAGCGATCAGCGAGGACGCGACCCCCGAGATCGGGCACGAGGCCCTAAAAGGGGAAGACCCCGTTGGGGGGGACGGGGTCTTGCGTCTGGCAGCTAGTCTTGCTTGCACCCTTTGAGGGAAATTGCCGGTAAACTCATGGGGGATACCCTAGCTACCGTTTATTATATCGGACGGAGGCTGCCGCGACTTTATAGTGATTTTTTGCACCGCCTTACCGATGAGGCCCCGCGGTCTCCGCGAATTGGGCGGCGGGCGTTTTCGCGTGCAACAAGACGTCCGGACGCCTTCCAGGTCAGAATCTAAGGAGATCCCGCAGCGCGGTGGCCTGGCGACGTGAGACCGGGACCCGGCTCTCCTTTTCGTCCTTTAGGGTGACGATGAGGGCGTTGCGCGAGAGCCTGACGATCTGGTTCACCTTCTTGAGGTTGACGATGAAACTTCGGTGGGTGCGGAAGAAGGTCTTGCCGTCCAGCATCCTCTCCAGCTCGGCCAGGCTGTAGGTGGTCAGGTAGGACTCGTTGTAGGTGTGCAGGTTGGCGTACTCGTGCTTGGTGTCGATGAAGTAGATGTCCTCCATGGGGATGAGCTTTATGGCGTCGTGCCCGGGTTCAGAAACATGGTGGACACCCCCTATACTTGCTTTGTGTAAAAAAGAAGCAGAGCAAGGAGGTGTCCAAATGAAGGGTTCAGTTGGAACCACTACTAGTATCTACCACACCAGGCTTCCCCATCAATGGGAGTTGGAGAGAATGATGGGCGAGGTCCTCTCCAGGGAGGCCAGAAGGAGGCTGCGCTGGATAGAGCACTTTCGCAGCTGCGGAAATGCCAGGATGACCTGCCGCCACTTCGCCATCTCCCCCACCACCTTCTACAAGTGGCTGAAGAGGTACCTGAAACGGGGGCTCAGGGGACTGGAGGACCTCCCCCGCACCCCGAAAAGGAAAAGGGTCTCGGAGATCCCCTGGCAGACGATCCAGCTCATCTGCGACTTAAGGAGAGAGCACCCCGCCTGGTCCAAGCACAAGATAGCGGTGATCCTCAAGAGGGACTACGGCATCCGCCTTTCTTCCTCCAGCGT
>JACIXC010000018.1 GCA_014360655.1 Actinomycetota bacterium
AGCAGCTCAAGCAGGACCTGGAGGCCGTCTACGAGATCGAGGTAGCCGATGACGGGAAGAGATGGCTCTTGAGAAGCCCCCTCGAGGGAGTAGCCAGCAAGGTTTTCAAGGCCGTAGGGGTGGCCCCGCCGCCAACGGCGAGGATGGCGGAGGTGTAGTGCCAAGCCCTGTTTTTCATGCTAAAAAACGACTATCTACCTGGTATTCTGAAAATGCAACTGTAGAAGATGAGTTAGGGCTCACTCATATCCGCATCCTCGCCCTTCCGGCGCGGGAATGGCGCACCGCGCCGGGCCGGGCGGAAAAGTCATAAGGGGCCGAAGATCGAAGATGTGACCCCATTAGCGCCGTTAGGTCCGTGGCCCCCTTAGCGACCCTTCGGCCGAAGATCGAAGATATGACCCCACTTTCCCCACTTTCGATCATACGGGGAGGGGTTGCAGCTTGCCTTCCAGGTCGTATTCCGGCTTGATGGTGAAGAGCACCCAGCCGTAGCCGAAGCGGTGGGCCACGTAGCGCGGGTCGCGGTACATCCTGGCGATCTCCCACACCAGGGTGCGGTTGGTGAGGGGATAACAGTCGAGGAACTTGTTGAGGACCACGTACTCCGCGCCGTAGGTATTGCCGTCGAACTGGTAGATGTGCTCGCGGTGGGAGAGGTGGGGGACCACCGGGTCCTGGGCGCACACCGAGGCGTCCGGCGGGATCATGGAGATGATGTCGTACCCCGTCTTCTCCATGCGCGGGTCAAGCCGGTAGAAATTGGGGTCGAAGAGGGTCTTGGTGGATCGGCTCAGGGTGAAGGGCACCTGGGCCACCAGGATCAGCACGCAGAGCGAGAAGACCAGCTTGCGGTAATCCACCTCCCGGCCGCGGCGCGCCAGCCGGCGGTGCAGGCGCGGGAAGGCGTCCAGGAGAGCGAAGATCATGATGGGAGCGAAGACGGCATGGTAATGTCTCAGGATCTCCCAGTGGGGGAAGTAGTTGGAGAGCAGGTGCTCGTAGAGCGGTGGGATGGCCACGATGGCGAATGCGCCGATGAGCGGAAGGAAAAGGAAAGGGGCGAGTATGAAGAAGAGCAGCTTGGCCTTGTGGTAGGGCCAGAAAGTCTGCTTGACCAGCTCCCAGGGGTGCGTCAGCAGGTACTTTCCCGCCTCCACCCAGTTGTCCCCCATGTGGGAGTAGTACTTGAAGTAGAAATAGTCGCCGCCGGCCGCCAGCGGGGGCATGATCTTGCGGGTGACGAAGTAGAACCATCCCATGGAGATGAGGCAGGTGGCCGATCCCTCGAACCACTTGCGCCGGAAGACGATCACGTACAGCCCCAGGAAGAAGACCAGCATGGCCATGGTCTCCTTGATCATGAGGAGGAAGGGAATGGTGAGGAGGTAGCATCCCCACTTCTCCCTCTGCATGGAAAGGAAGGAGAGGGCGAGGATGGGACCGGCGAAGGCGAACTCGTGGAAGTCGAAGAAGATGAGCTCCATGGTCCCCCAGAAGAAGAGGTACACGGTCGCCAGGCACAGGGCGCAGAAGCTGCTCTTGAGCTCGTAGCGCACGGCGTAGTAGACGGGGAAAGCGCCCAGGGCCACCAGGATGGCCTGGTAGACGAGGAGGACGCGGGCATCGCACCATATCCAGTAGGCGGGAACGACCAGGAAGAAGATGGGGTGGAAGTGGTCGCCCCAGAGGGAGGGTACCAGTCGCACCGTGTTGAAGCCGAACTCGAAGCGCGAGAGCTGCCAGATGTGCTGGTCGAAGATCCCCAGGTCCCACCCGTGTGACTGGAAGTTCATGTGCTTGAGCAGCGAGATGGCGCAGTAGAGCATGGCGAAGAAAATGACCAGGAAGAATATGGAATAACGGGCGAGCCAGGCGGTGAGGCGGGGATGCCTCTCCCGGAAGGCCACGTACCGCCGCCACAGGTAGCCCATCGCCTTGGTGAGCATATTCATGGCGGTATTATATAGGTTTCCGGAACGCAGCGGGATCAGGTTCACTTTGTGCCCGATGGATGGGTACCCTTCTTTCGGCGGCCGGGCCGCCGCGCAATGGGGGTGAGGGGCGGGGATGGAGTGCGTCTCGACCCTCTGGACGGGTCTTCGCCGCACCCACCCCCGCAGGTGGGTTGCAGGTCAATTCTTCCGGCCCGGAGCCTTGGGGTAACGGTCTCGCTCGGCGCCCCGTGCCTTACCCGCAGTTCCGAAACCTCGGGTAAGGCGCGCTCGCTGCGACCGGCCCCATAGTTCTCCGGGCTGGCTGGGTGCAGATCCGTTCTTTCGGCGGCCGGGCCGCCGCGCAATGGGGGTGAGGGGCGGGGATGGAGTGCGTCTCGACCCTCTGGGCGGGTCTTCGCCGCACCCACCCCTGCAGGTGGGTTGCAGGCCACTTATTGCGGGCCGGGCCGCCGAGCAATGGTCTCGCTTCGCAGGCTCCGCTGCGACCGACTCGGTCGGTCCCGGCCGGGTGGGAGGATGTCCTTTCTTCTTCCGAAAACTCCGGGTCAGGGACCGGCTGTTGCGTTTTACGCACGGCCTTACGGAGGTTGCCGTTCGGTTAGCGGTGGGAGATATATAATAGACGTGAGAGTCGATTCCGAGGCCGTCAATTCCCACGCATTGCACCGGGTTCACGGTTGCCCATGCGCGCGGGCAGGCGGTGTTTCAGAGGCCTCAAGGGGTTTCAGGGGCCTCAAGGGAGCAGGAGATCCGCGTCGCCCGTCTTGCGCTGTGAGGAAGGCGGTGGAAGGCGAAAATGGGTGATCACGGGAAGAGAGCGGATGGCCTCACCCGCCTGGGCCTGGCGCTCGGCAGGCGCCTGTTGCTGGCCTGGGCTGAGAGAAGGAGGGGTTACGGAGAGAAGGAAACGCGGGATCTTTTGCCGCGCCGGGGCATGCCAGAATATGGTAGTACAGGGACCCTCCCGGACGTGGATGTGCCGGGAGCACGACCGGGAAGCGGCGGTGCAGGACATGCGCCTCCGGGGGCGGAGGCGGCCGGAGAGGGAAGGGCGACGGAGGCGGCTCCCGCGTCCCGCTCCCTGGAGGAGCTCATGGAGGCGCTAAGGGACAGGAGCGCCCGGGTCAGGAAGGAGGCCGCGAAGGAACTGGGCAAGCGCGGGGGCCCGGGGGTCGAAAAGGCACTGGAGCCCCTGCTGGACGACGAGGAACATGCCGTGAGGGAGGAAGCCGTCGCGGCACTCCGCGCCATAGGCGGCGTGCATGCCGCGCGCATCCTGAAGGAAGCCCTGAAAAGCGGGGATTGGGAGCGGCGAAAGGCCGTCGCGAGGGCGCTGCATGAGCTGGGTTGGAAGGAGGACCAGGGCGAGGCGAGCGCATTATACCACGTGGCCATGGGGGAATGGGAACAAGCGGCCCGCATGGGGAGGCGAGCCGTGCCCGCCCTCGTGTCCGCCCTGCAGTCAAGCGGCGATGAAAGCCTGCGGGAGGGAGCCGCCGCAGCGCTCGGACGCGTAGGGGACCAAGCGGCCGTGCAGGCGCTCATCGATGCCCTGCGGGACATCCATCCCCGGGTGAGGAAGGCGGCCGCCCGTTCTCTCGGGGGGATGGGTCGCCGCAAGGCGGTGGAGCCGCTTATCGAGGCCCTGGAGGACCCCGACGAGGAGGTGCGCCGGGAGGTGGTCGAGGCGCTGGTCAGGATAGGCAGCGCGGCCATGCAGCCCCTGGTCGCCGCCCTCAAGGAAGGTAGCGTCACCCTGCGCATGAGGGCCGCGGAGGTGATAAGCAGGTTTTACCAGTCCAGGGAGATGGAGCCACTGGTGAACGCCTTCCTGGTCTCCCTCCTGAAGGAAGGCGACGTCTGGGCGCGGGCGAGGACCGCGACCATCCTGGGCGAGATCGGGGAGCCCTGGGCGGTGGGGCCCTTGATCGAAGCGCTCTATTTCTTCAACGTGAGGGAGGCGGCGCGCAAGGCGCTGGTGAGGATCGGGGAGCCCGCCGTCGCGCCGCTCATCGCGGCGCTGCGCCATCACCATATCGCCGTGCGCAAGGCGGCGGCGGACGTGCTGCGGGAGATAGGCGACGAGAGGGCGGTGAATCCCTTGCTGAGCGCCCTGAAAGACCGCGATTGGGAGGTGCGGGAGGCTGCCCGTGCCGCCCTTGCGGCCATCGAGAGGCGCGGAAGGGGCAAGGAAGGCATCACGGACCAGTTGATCCTGTGAACGCCGCCCCGGCGCGACGCCGACGGTGTTTGAACCCATGCGTGATATCGACGGTAACTCCCTCCGTATGTGACCCCCTCTTTGTCTTTTCCTCCCCGGAAAGGGATGCTGTATCGTTTCGGCAGGCGCTTTCCGGATAGAAAAAGGTTGGGAGACCACCGGAAAGGTTTAGGATTGCGCGACACGTGGTAAATATATATAAAGTATATAGTCAAGAGGGAGGGAGACAGCATGTCGGTCAAGTACGCCATCCTCGGGCTTCTGCATTACGAAGACATGCACGGTTACCGCATCAAGAAGCACATCGAGCACAACTTCGGCCACATGTGGACCATAAACTACGGGCAGATCTTCACCGCCCTGAGGAAGATGGAGGACGAGGGGCTGGTGGTCATGCGGGACCTGGTCCCCTCCGACAACGGGGGACCCCGCCGCAAGGTCTATTCCATCACCCCCGCGGGCAGGGAAGAGTTCTCCCGCTGGCTGGCTTCCGCTCCCGAGAAGGAGATGCTCATCCGGGACCCCTTCCTCCTGCGCTTCGTCTTCTTCGGCTTCGGCGACCCGCGGCGGGCCCTGGAGATCCTGGAAGGGCAGATAGAGAGCTACGAGAAGCAGCTCCGGAGGCGGCGGGATAACCTGGAGCGGTGGCGGCACCACGGCGACTACGTGCGGCTCATGGCGGAGCTGGGGGTGCAGTTCAACGAGCTCTACCTGGAATGGCTGCGGCGCGCCCACCGCGAGCTCTCGGCCGGCCTGCGGGAGAGCGGCAAGGGGAACACGAGGAGGCGCGGAGAGGCCAGGGGAGAGGTCGCAAAGGAAGGCAGGAAAGAAGCCGGCAGCAAGGCCAGGTAGAGGTAACGGCAGGGAGGCTAGGGAAGAAATAGCGGCAGGTAGGCCATGGAGAGATAACGACAGGGAAGCGCGGAGAGGCCAGGGGAGAGGTCGCAAAGGAAGGCAGGAAAGAAGCCGGCAGCAAGGCCAGATAGAGGTAACGGCAGGGAGGCCAGGGAAGAAATAGCGGCAGGTAGGCCATGGAGAGATAACGACAGGGAAGCGCGGGGAGGTCAAGGAGCGGCGGGGAGGCCAGGGGGAAAGGTCAGCAGCAAGGCCAGGTAGAGGTAACGGCAGGGAGGCCAGGGAGAAAGGGCGGCGGGGAGGCAAGGGAGAAAGAGCGGCGGGGAGGCCAGGTAGAGGTAACGGCAGGGAGACCAGGGAAGAAATAGCGGCAGCAAGGCCATGGAGAGATAACGACAGGGAAGCGCGGGGAGGTCAAGGAGCGGCGGGGAGGCAAGGGAGAGTGCCGGACAGAAAGCGTGAGTGACGGGATACGCGACGGCATCGGCTGAACGGCGACTCGGAGAACATGGGATCGACCGGGAGATCGACAAGGGGGAGGAGACATGGAATATTCCGGCATAACACTGGTGACCGGCGCCGCCGGCTTCATGGGCAGCCACATGGTGGAGTACCTCGCTTCGCGGGGGGTCAGGGTCAGGGCCACCGCCCGCCCGCGCAGGGATACCACCTTCTTCGACCGCCTGGGGGTTGAATACGTGGGCGCGGACCTCACCCGAGAGGAGACCCTGCCGCCCCTCTTCGCGGGAGACGTGGACAGGGTCTTCCACTTCGGGGCGGTGTGCAATTTCTCCACCCCCTACGAGAAGCTCTATCCCATAAACGTCCAGGGGGTGGAGCGCATCACCCGGCTTGCCCTGGAGAAGGGGGTGAAGGCCTTCGTGCACATCGCCTCCACGGACGTCTACGGCGCCTACAAGGGAACCCCCTTCACCGAGGAGAGCCCCCGCGAGCCCATCGACGACTACGGGCGCAGCAAGCGGGACGGGGAGGACGTGGTGTTCCGGCGCATGGAAGAGGGGCTCCCGGCCATCATCACCCGGCCCTGCACCGTCTACGGGCCGCGCTGCAACGACGGCGCGGGCAAGGCCTTTTCCCGCCCCTCCTCCATCAAGGCCATCCCCGGTAGCGGGAAACAGCTTCTCTCCAACGTTCGGGCGGAGGATGTAGCCGCCGCGGCATACCACCTCTCCCTGCGCGAGGGATGTTTCGGGCAGGTATACAACATCGCCGACGACAGCCACCCCACGCTGGAAGAAGCCCTGCTGCTGGCCGCGGAGGCCTTCGGCACCAAACCGCCGAGGCTCCACCTTCCCCTGTGGCTGGTCAAGGCATCGGCGCGGTTGGAGGGGTGGAAGGCCGCTCGCAAGGGAGTCGTCCCCGACCTGGAGTACGACGCCGTGCGCTTCCTCTACGACGACTACATCGTGGACAACTCCAGGCTCAAGGCCACCGGCTACCGCTTCATCTACCCTGATTTCCGGGAGTCGATGCTCCAGCTCAAGGAGTGGTACGCACGGGGGGGCGGGAGGGACGAGCCCTCGCCGGGCAGGTACGAGGGCGACGCTTGAGAGGTTCCGGGAAAGGGGGCCGCGGGGGAGTGCAGGGGGGCTGCGGAGGAGTGCAGGAGAGTGAAGGGGAAAGAGGGCGAGAGGACAAAGGGGGTAGGAGCATGGAACGCGTGGTGGTGATCACGGGGCTGGCCCAGGGGATAGGCCGGGAGGTGGCCAGGCTGCTGGACGGGAGGGGTTGGGCGGTGGCCGGCTTCGACGTGGACGCGGAGGGGCTGGCCTCCCTCGCGGGCGAACTCGCCGGCGGGGACCGGCACCACCTGGTGACCCTGGACATCAGCGACCGCCCGGGGATCCGGTCCTTCAGCCGCGATGTGCTGGATAAATATGGCAAGGTGGACACGGTCCTCTCCAACGTGGGCATCGGTTTCTTCGGGCCCTTCGAGGAGATCGACCTGGAGGCCGCCCTGCGCTGCCTGGAGATCAACGTCATCGGTGCGGCGGCGGTCTTCCAGGCCTTCCTGCCCTCCATGCGCGAGAGGGGGGAGGGGAAGCTGGTGGCCATGTCGTCGCTGGTGGGGCAGATCCCGTTCCCCTTCGAGTCCATCTACACCGCCAGCAAGTTCGCCCTGGAGGGGCTGCTCCTGGCCTTCCGCTACGAGGTGGAGCCCTTCGGCATCCGGGTGGCCATCATCGAGCCCGCCCAGGTTTCCACGGGCTTCGCGGCCAAGATACACAAGCTCCCTCCCGAGGGTTCCCCCTACCGCGAGCGGGTGAAGAGGTTCATCGACCGCGACAACGAGCTCATCAAGACCGCCCCGGACCCGGTGCAGGCGGCGCGCGCCGTCGCCAAGGTGGTGGAGGCGGAAAAGCCTCCCCTTTTCACGCGCCTCGCCTTCCGGGACTCCTTCTTCATCACCATCAACAGGTGGCTGCCTGCGGGGATACGGGACGCCATCCTGGTCAACTTCATGAAGATAAAGGTGTGAGGGCATGATGATGGACTTCGGACATGGACGGGGCCTGACCCCAAATATGTTTGGGTCATGACGGCGGTCATCGGCGGGCAGGCGGAGAAGGAGGTTTAATGGCCTTGAGAAGCGGCCGGGAAATATAACGCGAAAGGCAGCGAGGGAGGCGCATGTGCGATGAGGGAAACGGGCACACGGGTGGTTGCGGCACCCACGGATAGGGTGAAGAGGCTGCGGGAGAGGATCGTCGCCGCTCCCCAGGAGGTGTGCGTGGAGCGGGCGCGCTACCTCACGGAGGCCATGCGCGCGCACTGGGACGAGGACCCCCTGACGCGCATGAGCATGGCGCTCGAACATATCCTGGAAAACATAACCATAACGATCAGGGAGGGCGAGGTCGTGGTCGGGTGCCGCACCTCCAAGCTGAAGGGCGCCCCCCTCTTCCCGGAGAACAAGGCGCGCTGGCTGGAGGAGGACGTCGAGAACTTCGACGCCAGGATCCTGCAGCGGGCGCTGATAACGCCCGAGGAGAAACGGGAGCTGCGCGAGGACATCCTTCCCTTCTGGCGAGGCAGGACGGTGGAGGAGCGCTTCGAGAGCCTGCTGCCGCCGGACGTGGCCGAGGACATGGACAAGTACATCTTCACCATCATGCTGGAGATGACCTACGGGATCGGGCACTTCACCATGGATCACCCCACCCTGCTGCGCCTGGGCATGGGGGGGATCGCGGCGGAGGCGGAAAGGCGCCTGGGAGAGCTTCCCGCGCGGGAGCGCGAGGGTGAAAAAGGGAGATTCTACCAGTCCGTGGTCCGCTCCCTGCGGGCGGCGGTCCGCTTCGCCCGCCGCCACGCCGACCTGGCCCGGCGCATGGCGGAGGAGGAGAAGGACCCATCTCGCGCGGAGGAGCTGCGGGAGATGGCCCGCGTCTGCGGTCGCGTCCCCGAGCGCCCCGCGGAGACCTTCCACGAGGCAGTGCAGAGCGTCTACTTCGCCCACCTCATCGCGCAGATAGAGAGCGGCGGCAACTCCATCTCCCTGGGGCGCATCGACCAGTACCTCCTCCCCTATTACCGCCGGGACCTGGAGGCGGGCCGCATCACCCCCGAGAAGGCCCGAGAGCTCCTCTCCCTCCTCTATCTCAAGACCTGCGAGATATGGAACGTCCTGGAAGAGGCCTTCATCCCCGGCGGGGAGGGGGCGGAGGGAAAGACCACCCAGAACCTGACCATCGGTGGCCTGGGTCCCGACGGCGAGGACGCCACAAACGAGCTCAGCTACCTGGCGCTGGACGCCTTCGCGGACGTGCGCACGGTGCAGCCAAACGTGAGCCTGCGCCTGGGCTCGCGGGCCCCCCGCGATTTCTTCCTGCGGGCGGTCGAGTATGCCCGGGACGGCGTGCCCCTGCACTTCTTCAACGACGACGCCGTGGTACCCACCCTGGTGCGCGGGGGCCATTCCCTGGAGGACGCGCGGGACTACGCGCTGGTGGGTTGCGTGGAGCCGAACGCCCAGGGCAAGACCTTCGGGTCCACCTTCGCCGTGCAGTTCAACGGCATCAAGTGCGTGGAGTTCGCACTCTCCAACGGGGTGGACAACATCTTCGGTTACAGCTCGGGCATCGAGACAGGCGACCCCGCCTCCTTCACCTCCTTCCAGCAGGTCTGGGAGGCCTTCGCCGCCCAGATGTCCCACTTCGTCGGGCAGATGGTCAAGGGCATGGAGGCCCTGGACACGGCCATCGCGGGCATGCTCCCCTCACCCTTCGCCTCGGCCCTCATCGGGGGGCCCCTGGAAAAGGGCCTGGACGTCACGCGGGGAGGGGCGACGTACAACTCCACCGGCGTGCAGTTGATGGGGTTTTCCAACACCGCGGACAGCCTCTACGCCGTGAAGAAAGCCGTCTTCGAGGATGGAAGATATTCCCTTGAGGACCTGGCGGACTGGCTGGCCGGGGACTGGGCGGACGCCGAGGAGGCGCGCAAGTACCTGCTCCTGAAGGTGCCCAAGTACGGCAACGACCTGGAGGAGCCGGACGAGATGGCGGCGCGCGTGCTCGACCTATTCTGCGACCTCCTGGAAGGTCATACCAACTACCGGGGGGGCGCCTTCTGGCCGGGGGTCTTCTCCGTGGGCTTCCACCTGGCCATGGGTTCCTTCACCGGCGCCACGCCCGACGGCCGCAACGCGGGGGATGCCCTGGGCAACGGCCTCACCCCCTCCAACGGCTGCGCCGTTTCGGGTCCCACGGCGGTGATGAACTCCGTGTGCAAGCTGCCCCTCGGCCGCCTCTACAACGGCGCCAACCTCAACATGCGCTTCCCCGGGACAAGGACGGACCCCGAGAAGCTGCTGGCCCTCATCCAGGGATACTTCAGCGGGGGCGGACTGCAGGTCCAGTTCAACACGGTGGACACGGAGACCCTGCGGCGGGCCCAGGTCGAGCCAGAGAAATACCGTGACCTGGTGGTGCGCATAAGCGGTTATTCCGTCCTCTTCACCGGCCTGAGCGACACCGCCCAGGAGGAGATAATCAGCCGCTACGAATACCAGGTCTGAAGCGTGACCGGGTATGAAGGGTGACCGGGTTTAAGGACGAACTGGCTTCAAGGGCGGCCTGGCTTGACGGGAGGCCGGCTCTAACGGCCTTGATGGATGACCGGCTTTGACGGGAGAACGGCTTTGACGGGAGAGCCCGCTTGCAGGAGCCGGCCGGCGACAGGAAGGAGTTTCCAGGAGGAGGTGGGGGATGAGCAAAGTCATGACCATGCGCGAGGCCATCGCCGAGCACGTCCACGACGGGGATTTTCTCTTCATCGGCGGCTACATCTGCCGGACCCCCTTCGCCGCCATACACGAGATCATCCGGCAGGGTAAGAAAGACCTCACCGTCACCCGCAGCAACGCCGCGGACGATTTCGACATGCTCATCGGGGCGGGGGCGGTGAAGCGGTTCATCGCCACCTTCCTCTCCCTGGGCGTTTACGGGTTGGGAAGGTGCTTCCGGCGTTCCCTGGAGAAGGGGATACCGCACAGGATCGAGTTGGAGGAATACACCAACCTGTCCCTGCCCATGATGCTCATGGCCGGCGCCCTGGGTATGCCCTTCATCCCGGTGAAGGACATGGTGGGGTCGGACCTGCTGAAGGTGAGATCCTTCCTGGGAGAGGGAAAGTACAAGGTCATCGATAATCCCTTCGACGGCACACCCACCCTGCTGGTGCCGGCGCTCAACCCGGACGTGGCCATCATCCACGTGCAGCAGGCGGACGAGGACGGCAACGCCCAGGTATGGGGCATCGAGGGCGACTGCAAGTGGGGGGCCAACGCCGCCCGCAAGGTCATCGTGAGCTGCGAGAGGATAGTCTCCCGCGAGGTGATCGGGAAGGACCCCTCGCGCACCATCGTCCCCGACTTCCAGGTGGCGGCGGTGGTGGAGGAGCCCTTCGGGGCGCATCCCGGCTACACCCCGGGCTTCTACGACGTGGACTTCATGTTTGGCAGCCTTTACCAGCAGGCCTCGGGCAGCGAGGAGGGTTTCCGGGCCTTTCTCGACGAGTGGGTCTTCGGGGTCGAGGACCGCAACGCCTACGTACAGCATTACATCGAGAAGTTCGGGTACTCCCAGTTCCGGGGGCTCATGGCCGAGTTCGATTACGGTTACCCGGTCAGCTACGCGTACTGAGGACGCGGGGGGTGAGGTGGATGAGCGCGACGGAGACGGATTACATCAAGCCCGAGCTCATGGCATGCTGCGGGGCCCGGGAGATACGCGACGGGGACCTGGTCATCGTGGGCACCGGGTTCCCCAGCGTGGCCGCCAACATCGCCCGCTACACCCACGCGCCCAACGCGCGCATGATGCAGGAGTCGGGGGTTTACGACGCCCAGCCCAAGCGCCCGGCCCTCTCGGTGGGAGACCCCTGCCTCAACCCCGGGGCCGCCTTCATCGGCTCCCTCATAGACGTGATGGGCATGTTCCTGCAGGGTGGAAAGGTGGACGTGGGTTTCCTGGCCGGGAGCCAGGTGGATAAATATGGCAACATCAACACCACCGTCATCGGGGACTACGAGCGGCCCAGGAGCCGCCTGCCGGGGAGCGGGGGAGCCAATCCCATCGGGCTCCTTGCGAAGAGGGTGCTCATCATCGCCCTGCACGACAAGCGGCGCCTGGCGGAGCGGGTGGACTTCATCACCACCCCCGGCTACATCGACGGCCCGGGAAGCCGCGCCGCGTGGGGTCTCCCGGAGGACCAGGGGCCGGAGGTCATCATCACCAACAAGGGCGTGCTGCGCTTCGACAAGGAGAGCAAGGAAGCCTACCTGGAGTCCTACCACCCGGGAAGCACCATCGAGGAGATCCTGGAGAACACCCCCTGGGAGCTCAAGGTGGCGGAGGACGTGCACGAGACGCCGCCGCCCACCGCGGAGGAGCTGCGGGCCATCCGGGAGATCATCGACCCCATGCGCATGATCACCATCTACCTCAAGCGCGGCTACGTCTGAGAGGGCATCCCGCGGAGGGGGATGCAGGGGATGAGCGGGAGGTGAAAGGAGTGGACGAAACGCGCAAGCTGGCCGGCTTCTGCGCGCGCGCGCGCTGGGATGACCTGCCCCCCGAGGTGCGGCGGCGCGCCAGGATCTGCGTGCTGGACTTCGTGGCCAACGTCTACGGTTCGCTGCAGTTGCGCGAGGTGAGGGGGATCGCGGACTACGTCCGTTCCCTGGGGGGAGCCCCCACGTCCGCCGTCCTGGGCTGCGGGTACGGGACGGCCCCGCAGCTGGCGGCCTTCGTCAACGGCACGCTGGCGGAATCCATCGAGGCGCAGGACGGGCTGCGCTACGGCGGCAACCACCCGGTTTCGGCGGTGATGCCCGCGGCGCTGGCGACGGCGGAGAGCGAGGGCTGCGGCGGAAGGAAATTCCTGGAAGCACTGGTGGCGGGCTACGAGGTGGCCAACCGCACGGCGGCCGCCGTGCACCCCTCCCACACCCTTTCCGGCTTTCTGCCCACGGGCACCTGCGGGACCTTCGGGGCCGCGGCGGCGGCGGCCCTGCTCATGGGCCTGGACGAGGAGGGCATACTCAACGCCCTGGGGATCGCGGGCTACCTGGCTCCCCTTTCCATGGCGGAGATCCTCATGGGCGGCTTCACCGCCAAGGTGGTGCAGGGCGGGCAGGCGGCCGCGGCGGGTATCACCGCCGCCGCCCTGGCGAAGTCCGGGATCACGGGGGCGCCCTACGTACTGGAAGGCTCCCAGCTGCAGGGGGGCTTCACCCAGATCACGCTGCGTGGGGAAGCCAACCTGGAAAGGATCACCGAGGGGCTGGGAGAGCACTACAGCATCCTGGACATGTACCTCAAGCCCTATTCCGCGTGCCGACACACCCACGGGGCGGTGCAGGCCCTGCTGGAAATACTCGCCGAGAGGGACCCGAAGCCCGACGAGGTGGAGAAGGTGGAGGTCTACACCTACGGCATCGCGGTGGTGGCGGTGGGCAAGGGGCTGGGCGAGAACGAGAGCTTCGTGTCCGCCCAGTTCTCCATCCCCTACGTGGTGGCGGCGGCCATGCTGGACCGTGAGCTGGGGCCGCGCCAGCTCACCGCGGAGAGGCGCGCCGACCCCGCGCTGAGGGAGCTCATGTCGCGGGTGGAGGTGAAGCTGGACGAGGACCTGCAGAAGGTCTACCCGGAGAAGACGACCAGCCGCGTGGAGCTGCTGCTCGCGGGAGGGGAGAGGCTGGCGCGGCAGGTGGACGTCCCCAAGGGAGACCCCCGCGACCCCATGGAGGAGGACGACGTGCGCGAAAAACTGCGGCGCTTCGCCGGAGACCGCGACGCGGGGAAGCTGGAGGAGCTGGCCGGCATGGTCATGCGCCTGGAGGAGATCGGAGACATGGGAAGGTTCACGGAGATGGTATAGGCGGTTCCGGGAAGCGAGGAACGCGGCGGAGCCGGAACGCGAGGGGAGCGCAAGAAAGACGCGAGGGGAACCCGTGGGAACACGGGGGAGGAGACGCGAGGGGAACCCGTGGAAACACGGGGGAGGAGACGCGAGGGGAACACGGGGGAACGCGGGGAAGGAGACGCGAGGGGAACACGGGGGAACGCGAGGAAGGAAAGGAAAATAAAGGAAAACGCCTGGGACTCGAAGCGGGTGCTCGAGGCGACCGGGATGGCAACGGGACGGGAAAGGAGCGGAGATGGACTTTTCCTTCAACGACGAACAGAAGCTGCTGATCGAGACCATCCGCGCCATGGGGGAGAGGGAGGACTTCAAACAGCTCGCCGCGGACATAGACGCCAGGGCCGAGTTCCCCCACCACCTCCTGAAGAAATACGCGGACATGGACCTCCTGGGGATGACCCTCTCCCCGGAGTACGGGGGAGGGGGCGCTCCGGCCATCAACGCCATTTTGGCCATCGAGGAGCTGGCGAAGTTCAGTCCCATGATCGCCGCGCCGGTCTTCGAGTCCAACGTAGGGGCGGTGCGGGTGATAGACCTCTTCGGCACGGAGGAGCAGAAACGGGCCATCATCCCCGGGGTGTGCCGGGGGGAGCTGAGCGTGTCCGTGTGCATGACCGAGCCGGAGGCCGGTTCCGACCTCACCTCCCTCAAGACCCACGTGGTGGAGGACGGCGACGACCTCATCCTCAACGGGCAGAAGATATTCATCTCCGGGGGCGGGGAAGCCAGCCATTACCTGGTCTACACCCGCTTCGGGGACATCATGGGCTACAAGGGGATCGGGGGCATCATCGTGGAGAGGGACATGCCGGGGTTCTCCTTCGGCAAACAGGAGGAATTCATGGGCCTGCGCGGCATGCCCTCCTGCGAGCTCATCTTCGAGGACGTGCGGGTTCCCAGGAAGAACGTGGTCCTGGAGGCGGGGGAGTTCAGCAAGCTCATGCTCACCTTCGACATCGAGCGCTGCGGGAACGCGGCCATGTGCCTGGGGGTGGCGGGGGGCGCCCTGGAGGAGGCCAAGGCCTACGCCATGCAGCGCCGCGCCTTCGGGAGGCCCATCTGCGAGTTCCAGGCCATCCAGTTCATGATCGTGGACATGGCCATGAAGCTGGAGGCGGCGCGCCTGCTTGTCTACCGGGCGGCCAGCGGCGCGGGTCAGGGCTTGCCCTCCGTCTACGAGGCCTCGCTGGCCAAGTGCTTCGCCAACGAGATGGTGGTGGAGGTGACCAACGCGGCCATGCAGGTCTTCGGCGGCTACGGGTACAGCAGGGACTTCCCGGTGGAGAGGATGATGCGCGACGCCAAGGCCTGGGGAGTGGCGGGTGGCACCGTGCAGATGCTGCGCATCACCCTGGCCAGTTTCCTTTTCGGCAGGCGCTTCGACCAGCGGCCGGGAAAGTGACGGGTTGGCCGCACCGCCGGCGGTGAGGGCGGGCCGCGCGGCCCGCCGCAACGAAGGGGCGCCGGGGAGGCCCGGCGGCGACCTCGAGGAGGGGGTGCGAGATGGGAGAATATTACAGGGACGCGGAGCAGCTCTACGAGATCTACGGGTACTTCATGGACAGGATCCTGCGGGACCCGAAGGCGGGCCCCAAGATGGCGAGGGCGGGGATCATCATCAAGTTCATCTACACGGATCCCGACGCGGAGATCACCATCGACCTCAAGAACCCGCCCGAGAAGGAAGGCTATTACGGCACCTACTACCTTGGACCGTGCGACCTCAAGGAGGACGTGTGGTCCAAGCAGGCGGCGGACTTCTCGCACAGCTTCTGGCACGGGCTGGAAAACCCCGTGGCCGCGGTGACCAAGGGCAAGATAAAGCAGGGCGGGAAGATCACCGCCATGCTCAAGCTGCTTCCCGTGGTGCGCCCCGCCTTCGACCTCTTCCCCAAGGTCCTGGAGGAGATGGGCTACGGGGACAAGGTGATCCGCAAGGAATAGCGGACACGTACGAGGTCGGGCCCCGTCCGTGTCCGGAAAAGGGAGGGGTCAGGCCCCGTCCGTGTCCGGGGCTCCGCCTATGCCTGGGGGATATCCCGACGGGGGAAAGGGGGTTATCCCCCATTGTCCCCTGTGACGGGGTGGGCATATCATATCTATACGGTTTCGGTGCACTTTGTACGTGAAAGGGGGAGGTGCGGCTGTTCCCGGTCTTTTGACCCTTCCTGGCGGCGTCGTGTCCCGTCCTCCCGTCCTCTTTCCTCGCGTGAAGGTGGAAGCGTGTTCCCGCAAGGAGCAGGCGGAAAAGACGGCTCGCGCCGCACGGGTTGCGCACGCCGCGTTGAAGGCCGCGCGAAGCGCCGGAAAAATGGGAGCATTGCCGAGATCTCGAACCCCGTGATCACCGTTATTCACCGGAATCACTGAAATCGCCAAGGCGTGGCCGCCCCGCCGGCGGAGCCGGCATGTTTTGCCCGGGGCGGCACCAGAGGGAGTTGCGATGGAAGGAGGTTCACATGAGCGACCACGACCGGTTTCCCTGTCTCTATGAATGGGCGAGCGACATGGACGTCTCCCTGGCCGGGAACCTCAGGCGCTGGGCGGAGAACGAGGTGATGGCCAAGCGCCTGGAGCTCAAGGAGGACTACGAGCAGTTGCTTGAGCCGGCCCTGCGCCGCCTTTTCCTGGAGATCGGCCTGCAGCGCCTGCTGTGGCCGGAGGAGCACGGCGGTGATGGGCACAACACCCCCGCGGCCGCCGTGACCGTCACGGCGGCCCTGGAGCAGGTGGCGCGCGGAGACGTGGGCATAGCCCTGCTCCTCTCCTCCCTCCTGGCCCTGCAGAGCGCGGTGGCCATGGAGGGGGCGGTGAACGAGGAGGTGTGCGCCGCGCTGGCGGGGAAGATGGGCGCCGACGGAGAGCCCGTCCTGGTATCTCCGGTCCTCCCCCTCTTTCGCGACGAGCCCCAGGCCGCGGCGAAGCACGGCAGGGGAGGGTGGACGGTGGAAGCCTCCTCGGCCCGCCCCCAGGCCTGCGGCGGGAATGCCTCGTGGTACGCGGTCCTCTGCGCCCTGGAGGGATCCGACGATGAGTGGGGGGTGCTGGTGATCCCGGGGGACGCCAAGGGGGTCAAGCGCGGTGAGCCGCTCAAGCGCACCGGGCTCGCCGCCGACGTCAACGCGCCGGTGAGCTTCGACAAGGTCAAGGTGCCGGAGGGGATGTGCGCGGCGCGGGGAAAGGATGCGTGCCGGGCCATGCTCTCCTGGTTCTACCTGGGAGTATCTGCCAGCACGGTGGGGGCCCTCTTCGCTTCCTACGAGATACTCAAGGAATGGGGGGACAACCGGGTGATCAAGGGCAGGGGCAACATCTTCAAGGAAAATCCTCTTACCGCCGCGGTGATGGCCGAGGTGGCCAGGGAGACCTCGCTGGCGCGCATGCTCACCTGGGACCTCGCCCGCATCCTCTCCGACCCCGCGGTCTACGGGCCACCGGGGCAGGAGGGGAACTATGTGACCGCGGCCATGGTCGTCCACCAGGTCTCGCAAGCGGGGGAGAGCGCCATCAACCGGGCCATGGAGATGATGGCCTCCGCCGGCTACGCCAGGGAGTGGAACCTGGAGCGCTACTGGCGGGACGTGAAGGCCATGCAGCTCTGCCTGGGCCCCTACGAGCTGGCAAAGATGGACATTTCCCGCTACTTCTACCAGGCGAGTACCCTTTGACGTGGAGTGGGAGGAGATGGAAATGAGAACCATAGACGATTTCACCAGGCCCCTGGAATACCTCTCTCCCATGGACGACCCCCTGGGGATGGTCATCCGGGAGTGGGCGGAGACCTACGTCATCCCCCAGCGACGCCGCTTCGACGAGGACTGGAAGGAACACCACCTCATCGAGCCCGCCTTTAAGCGCCTCATGGGCGAGCTGGGTCTGCAGCGCGTGCTCTTCCCCGAGGACCTGGGGGGCTGGGGCCTGGGGCGTTCCAACTATGCCGGCACCAGCTCCTACCGTCTCTTCGAGGAGGTGGCGAGGGCCGATTCCGGCATGGCGGTGGCCTTCGGGGTCATCTTCTGGCCCCTGGTCATGATCTGCATGGAGCCGCACGTCAACCGGGAGCTCTGCGAGGAGTTCGCCCCCATCTTCTGTTCCACCACCGAGCCCCGCTTCGCCGCCAACGCCATGACCGAGCCCCAGGGAGGCGCGGACATAGAGAACATGGAGATCGTCAAGGGATCCACCATCCAGACCACGGCGGTGCTGGACGGCGACGAGTGGGTGATCAACGGCCACAAGCTGTGGCCCACCAACTCGGGAGGGGTGTGCAACCTCTTCGGGGTGGTGTGCACCACCAAGCCCGGCTCGGAGGATCCCAACGACTTCGCCTTCATCTTCGTCCCCGCGGACACCCCCGGAGTGACCCAGGGGCCTCCCTACGAGAAGGCGGGTATGGCCGCGGACAAGAACGGGGATATCTGGTTCGAGAACGTGCGCGTGCCCAAGTCCTACCGGGCGCACGGCCCGGGGCTGGACCTCCTCTATTTCAAGGAGGTCATCACCTTCGGCAACATGGGCTCCACGGCCTTCGTGGGCGGCTCTATGATGAACGTCTACGAGAGGTTGAAGGATTTCGTGAGCGAGGAGACCTACCGCGGCAAACCCCTGAAGGAACACGACGCGGTGGCGGGGGTGCTGGCCGATATCGCAAGGGACATCGAGCTCATCCGCATCGTGGGTTACCAGTACGCGCGCATGATCGACCGCCCGGACCTCTACGGGCCGCGCTGGAGCGACGAGATGGTGGCGAAGGGGCGCGCCTACAAGTACTGGGCCTGCGACCGCGCCATGGAGGACGTGGGCAAGGCCATGAACATCATGAGCATGTATGGCGGGGACCGCGACTGGGACGTGGAGAAACACTGGCGCGACCTTAAGATAGTGCAGCTCTGGATGGGCGGTAAGCAGCTCTGCCAGGCCGAGGTCGCACGCTGGTTCTTCGAATGCGAGACCCTGTAGACGTGGAGGGGCGGGTGAGAAGGATGAACGATAAGGCGGCGCAGGCGGGGCAGGCGCAGGCGACGATAACGGCGCAGCCGGGGCTCACGGAACGCATGCTGCGGGAGCTCATCAGAAGTCCAAAGTTCAAGTCGAGCTTGAGAATCATGGTGAACGGCATCGACCCGGCGCATGCTCCGGGTATGGTCAGGGCCCTGCTCTGGGAGGACGTGGAGACCTTCATGGGGACGACGAGCGTCCTTCCCAAACTGGTCAACTTCACGATCCAGGCGCTGCGGGAGCTGGCGGTGCAGCTAAACTCCTTCCCGCCGGAGATACTGCTGGCCTTCCTCTCGCGCCTGGCGAAGGAGATCGATTTCGCGACGGCGGGAGAGGCCCTGCGCGAGTTCTCGCTGCTCCTGGAGAAGCTGGGTCCGGTGGTGGAGGTATTGAGGGAATCCTCGCAGCAGGTCTTCGACGAGGCCCTGCGGGGCCGGGCTGCGGAGTGAAAGGAGGGTTCGCGACATGAGCGACGTGATGAGTGGGCAGCGAACCTCGACGGAGGGCGGGTCTCCGGCGGTCGGGCCGGCCGCGGAGGCCGGCGACGCCTCCCGGGCCGCACAGGGAGCCCTGCCGGGCCTGGTGCGTGAGCTCATCAGGTCACCCGGCTTCAAGGAGCTGGTGAACATTCACCTGAGGGGAGCGGACCCCGCGAGCGCGAGGGAGCTGGTGAGGGCTTTCCTCTGGGAGGATGTGGGCTTCTCCATGGGGGTGCTGGGAGCGAGCCCGAAGATCCTGAACTGGCTGGTGGAGGCGCTCATCGAGCTGGGTGTGCAGCTGAACAACTTCACCAAGGACATACTGCGGGATTTCATGGTGCGCATGGGCAGGGACCTGGACGTGGAGAGGATGAAAGCCCTGCCGGCCGCGTACGCTCCCATGCTCAATGACCTGCTCCTCGAGGACCGCGAGGCGCTGGACGCCCTTATAGCGGGCCTGGGTTCGCTCGCGGAATCCATGATGAAGGCCACGGGAGCGACGCTGAAAAAGATAGGCAACACCGCCGATTTCGGGAAAGTGAGGGTGGGGCTCACGCGGCACTTCGAGTCCAGGCGGGAGGAGCTCTCGGGAGAGCCGCCGACCCTCAACCCCGTGGTGCTCTCCAACCTCCTGGGCGTGGTGCCGCCGCTGACCAACTACCTGCTGCGGGTGTTCACGCGCGCCCTGCAGGGCATGAACCTCCCCTCGGAGATACTGGCCAGCGCCACCTTCCAGCTCCTGGAAGACATCGACCAGGCCGAGCTGGGCGGCCTGGTGAACGCCCTCTGCGACGTGGTCATCTCGCTGCACCGGGGCAACCTGCTCCTGGGCAGGGACGAGCCGCGCTTCAAGCAGGTGCTGGAGAGGGTCAGCGGGAAGCTCCTGGACAACGTGGACGCGGAGAGGTTCAAGGAGGCGGCCGTAGCCCTGGGAGAGGACGGCAAGGTCATAGGACAGGTGGTGTCAGGCTACCTCTTCGCCACCCCGGAGAGCACGGCGAGGGTGGCCAGGGCCATGTCCGTGGCGGTGAACGCCGCCCTGCGCGCCACGGCCGATCTCCTGCGTCGTTTCGCCGAGCTGTCCCCGGAGGCCATGGAGGAGGTGGTGTCCCACTACCGGGAGACCTTCGACCCGCGGGAAGCTGCGCGCCTGCTCAATACCAACGCCGTCATCCTCAACAAGGCCTGCGCCGTGGCGCCGGAGCTGGTCGGGGAAACGGTCGGCGGTTTCATGACCGCCCTCGACCGGGAGGAGCTGGCGAGGGCGGGGAAGTCGCTGGCGTTGCAGGCGGCGCGTGCCGTGCTGGCGGACCCCGCCGTGGACGCCGCCCTGCAGCCGGAGGCGCTGGGAGAGAGGATAAACGCCGGGCTCGCCGCCTTCAACCGCGTGGTGCGGGAGAACCCGGACCTGGTGAGCAGGGTGGCGCGCACCATCGGCGCCGTCGACGGGAAGGAGCTGCGCAGGGCCACCCTCGGGTTCGCCTTCCCGCTGATCCGTGCCCTGGCCAGGGAGACGAAGGCGGGGAAGACGGCGGTAAGGGCGGGGGCAGGTGTCCTCGCGCTGTTGGGCGCGGGAGGAGCGCTGCTCGCCCTCAGGGCCTGGAGGAGACGTTAGGCACGGGGGTCATGGACACGGGGGTCAGGACTCGTTTCGTGCGCGGGGCATCAAAGCGACCAGACCCCATGATGTGTTTGGGGGTGAAGAGAGGATGAGCGTGTTGCAGAGCCGGTCGACGGACATCTACACGGATTACGTGCGCGACTGGAAGGAAAAGGGAGGACGGGTGCTCGGCTACTCCTGCGTGGCCACCCCGGTGGAGATCGTGGAAGCGGCGGGCATCCTCCCCTACCGCATCAAGGCCTTCGGCCATCCCGATACCGAGCTGGGAGATTCCTATTTGGCGCGCTTCAACTGCCGTTTCTGCCGCTCCTGCCTGCAGCTGGGGCTGGACGGCACCTACGATTTCCTGGACGGGCTGGTGGAGACCAACGGCTGCGACCACCTGCGCGGGATGTTCGAGAACTGGCAGTACGCCAAGAAATACGATTTCTTTCACTACCTCAAGGTGCCGCACTTCGTGCGCGAGGATTCCCTGGAATATTTTACCGAGGAACTCGGTCTCTTCCGCCTGGCCATAGAGGAGCATTTCGAGGTGGAGATAACGGACAACGCGCTGCGCGAGGCGATGGGCACCATGGAACAGGTCTACGCCAGGCTCAGGGACCTCTACGCCCTGCGGGAGCGTGAGAGGCCGGTGGTGAGCGGGGCGGAGGTCATGCGGGTGGTCTGCACGGGGTCCTCCATGCGGGCGGCGGATTTCCTCGGCCTCCTGGACCGCCTGGTGGAGGAGAAGTCAAGGGGACCGGCGCTCGATTACCGCGCCCGTTTCATCCTCATGGGGAGCGCCACCGACGAGGTGGACCTGGTGGCGGACATCGAGGAGCAGGGAGGGCTGGTGGTCACAGATGCCCTCTGCTACGGGTCCCGGTCCTTCTGGGGGCGGGAAGGGGAGTCGGAGGAGCCCCTGCGCCGCCTGGCCGAGAAGTACCTGGGCAACCTCTTCTGCCCGCGCATGTTCACAGAGTACGAGCGGCGGCGGGATTTCATCCTGGAGCGGGCGAGGCAGGCGCGCGTGGACGGGGCCATCATCACCTACAACAAGTTCTGCGACCTGCACGGGGTGGAGGCGGTCTCCCTGCGCACCGACCTGGAAAAGAATGGTATACCGGTCCTGGTGCTGGAGAAGGACTACGGCTCGCCGGCGGATACCGGCCGCATCAAGACCCGCGTGCAGGCCTTCCTGGAGCGGATCGGGAGGTAAAGGGGTAAGGATAAGGGCAAAGAGGAAGGGACGGCATGGCCTACATGGATTGCTGCGACTGGGAGAGATGCACCCTGTGCGGAGAATGCCTCGTGAAATGCCCGGTCATGGGGATGGATGAGGCGGAGGCGAAG
This sequence comes from Actinomycetota bacterium, assembly GCA_014360655.1. Taxonomy (NCBI): domain Bacteria; kingdom Bacillati; phylum Actinomycetota; species Actinomycetota bacterium. The sequence continues at coordinate 21,919 of JACIXC010000018.1, forward strand.
AAGGAGTTCGGGCTGCTGCTCAAGGGGGAGGTAGCGCCCAGGGTCTTCAGCGAATGTACCCTGTGCTTCAGGTGCAACGCCTACTGCCCGGAGGGGTTGCGGCCTTACGAGCTCATCCTGCAGCGCATATCCGACAGCCGGCCCAGGAAGCCCGCCATGCTGGGCTATTTCATCAACGGATTGCCGGCCCCCAACCTCTTCCAGGAATTATACGGTTCCCTCAGCTTCGATGAACAGCAGATCATCAGGCGCTGGTCCTCGGCTCCCGAGCCCGCGCAAGACGTGCTTTTCGTGGGCTGCGTGGGGAAGACCGTCTGTTACGACATCGAGAACTCGCGGGTGATGAAGGACCTGCCGAAATTCGGTCCCAGCGACGTGTGCTGCGGCGAGCTCGCCTACCGGGGCGGGGACTGGGAGACCTACAGCCGGGTGGTCGAGAGGCTGCTGGCGCGCCTTGAAAAGGTGCAGGCGGAGAGGCTGGTCTGTTACTGCGGGTCCTGCTACAACTTCCTGGGCAACATCCTCCCCAAGGTCTACGGGAAGAGCCTGCCCTTCCGGCTGGTATCGCTCTACGAGTGGATGCTGGAGAAGGTGGAGGCGGGCGAGTTGGAGGCCAAGAGGCCCCTCGGCTACCGGGCCGCGATACACGAGTCCTGTTACGTCAGCGAGCTGGGCCACGACTTTCAGGATGCCCTCCGTGAGCTGTACCGGGCGGCGGGGGTGGAGGTCGTGGAGCTGGAGCATAACCGGGACGAGTCGCTGTCCTGCGGGGCGGCGAGCATCGCCCGCCGCTGGAGCATACTCGACCTGCTCAAGGAACAGAACAGGCGCTACCGGGAAGTGAAGGCCTCGGGAAGCAAGGACATGGCGCTGAACTGCCCGGGATGCTTCCTCACCCTGGCCCCCACCAGCCGGTTCCACGGCATCAGGGTGCATTACATGGTGGAGGAACTGCTCAGGGCCTTCGGAGACGATATCACTACGCCATTGATCAGGCGCCTGCCCCGTTTTGCGTGGTTGTTGACCAGGAGGGCACCGCTGGCCTTGAAGAAGGTGGAACCGCCGTTTCCCGGATTGCAGGCTCGCTAGCTGGGAGGTTCCATGAACAGGACGGCGTGGAAATCCGCGGAAGAGCTCTCACTGTTAATGGGAGAGGCAAGGAGGGTGTCCATCTTCTCCTGCGGAATATGCGCCAACCTCAGCGGCACGGGAGGAGCAAGAGGCATAAGGCACCTTTCAAGGCTCTTGAAGAACTGGGGCAAAGAGGTGGTATGCAAGGAATGCCTCATCGCCTGCTGCCCCCTGGAGATCATGAAGCAGGCGGTGGAGAAGAACGGGAAGGCATTGCGGCAGAGCGACGCGCTGGTGGTCATCAGTTGCGCGGCGGGAGTGAAGTCCGCTTTCCTTGCCCGGCCGGGAGTGCCCGTTGTCCCCGTGGTGGACTCGGTGGGAAGCGTCCCCGTGGCAAGCTACGAAGACGACCTCGCGGCTCGAAGCCATTGCACCAATTGCGGCCGCTGCGTCCTGGCTTTCACGGGTGGAATCTGCCCCTTGAACGAATGTCCGGCGGGGGTGAAATACGGGCCTTGCTCCAGGTACGGAGAGGAGGGAAGCCGTTGCGCCCTGGACCCGACCCGGGAGTGCATATGGAAGGAGGTGGAGCGCAGGGGGGACCTGGCGAAGCTCGAACGGTTGAAGGAACTGCACAAGAGAGATGACCTCGAGAGGTTGCCCCTCCCTCCCCGCAGGAACACGCCCAGGCCTATCAGGAAGATCGCGGGCCGGTTGACGGTGCACGCGGGGTGGTTCGCGAGGTTCATCCCCTTGATCGATTGAGCGCGGCATCGCGCGCCTTGGTGATCGGCCGAGAGCTGAGAGAAGAAAGGCGAAGAGGGTGTTGGAGGTGCATAAGGTTTGCGCAAAGGAGCCGGAAAGGGAAAGATGGGTACGGTACGGGTGGTTTTTCGTACGGACAGGTTGGATGCAGTTGCGACGGCAGGACTTATAAAGGGAGGAGACAGGCGGCATGGCTCGTGATGGTTTGCAGGCAGGGGTGTAGCGATGGCTCCCGGATGTAAAATGGAAAATTTATGCATTCTTGCACGGCGGTTCGGAAAGATGCTGAAGGGGGTATAAGAGATGGCGGTGCAGACGATCAGGCCGTACGAGGGGTTGATAAACCGCGTATACGGGATCTTTTCCATCGTCGATCTGCTGCCCTACGAAATGAGCGACGAGGAGGTGGAGGGCATGCTGCACGTCCTTCCCTCCGACCTCCAGAAGACCATGCGGGCCTTCCTCATCCCCCGCATGCGCAGGGTCAGCCTGGATTTCCTGAAGGCCATCAAGGCCTGGCTGGACGGCGCTCACCGCGCCAAGCGGGAAGGAAAGAAGGTGCTCCTGGTCCCGTTCAACTTCCCGCCGGAGATAGTGTACTGTTTCAAGAACGCCTGGCCCATCACCAGCGAGGTCCTCTCCACCCTGGGAGTCGCCGCCCTGGAGGGACAGGGCGAGAGGTATTGGGATTACGCCATGGGCTTGGGACTCCCGGACTTCGCCTGCTCGGCGAACATGATCGAGGTGGGCTCCTGCCTCACGGAGTCCGACTTCACCCCCGACGCGGTGATCAATGACTGCTTCGCCTCCTGCGACATCAACTCGAAGACGCACGAGTTCCTGGCGCGCTACCTCGACATACCGCTGCTCTTCCTGGAGAAGACGGTGGATAATTCCGAGAGGGGAATACGGCAGTACTACCGCTACTTCAACGCACTCGTCCGCGACCTGGAGGAATTCCTGGAGGAGAAGCTGGACGAGGAGCGCATGCGGGAGGTCATAGGATACGCCAACCGGGCCACCGAGCTCTACTGGGAGCTCTGGGACCTGCACAGGTACTCGCCCTGCCCGGTGCCCAACGCCTTCTCCCTCTTTACCTACGGGGCGCGTTTCGTCATGTGGGGCACGGAGGACGGCGTAAGGTTCATGCGCTCCATGGTGGAGACGTCCAAGGAGAGGCTGGAGAAAGGGGAGTACCCGGCGCCGGAGGAGGTGGCCCGCAGCCTGTGGACGTACACCAGCTACTACTTCGACATGGCAGGGCTCTTCAACTGGATGGAGGAGAACGGCATCACCCACCTGGGGGACGGGCTGGACCTCTTCTTCCCGCGAGTCATAGACACCGGATCACGGGAGTCCATGCTGGAGGGGCTGGCAGAGGTGGCCCGGAACATGCCCATGACCCGGTGGATGGGCGCTCCCTCCATGTCCATGCACTGGCTGGACGACATCGCCTGGTGGGCCCGGGAACTGAACGCGGACTGCTGCGTCTACTGCGGACACCACAGCTGCAAACAGACCTGGAGCGTGTCCTCGATGGTGCGGAACGAGTTGATGAAACAGGCGGGGATTCCCACCCTCATCCTGCAGGGGGACTCCTGGATCCGCCGCATGACCCCCATCGAGACGCTGCAGGAGCTCATCCAGGAGTTCGTGGACAACGTGTTGAGACGCGGGAGAAGGAGGGCGGCCAGGACGCGATGAACGGCCCGGTCCCTGACCGGGAGGGCTTTTCGCCCTCGTTGCATCCTTGTCCGTCCGTGGTGCGCGGGTCGGGTAAGCCCGGCTGCGTTGTCGGAAGAGGGGGTTACGGTTCACTGGCGGACACCGGCGGCATCAAGGCCCGGGTGCAGGCTTTCCCGGAAAGGAGAAAGGGAAAGGCCGGCCGATCCCGGTTCGGATGGATCGGGAAGAGCGGAACGCCTCTGAAGGGGGGATGAGAGATGGCGGTGCAGACGATCAGGCCGTACGAGGGGTTGATAAACCGCGTGCACGGCGTCTTCTCCATCGTGGACAGGCTGCCGTACAACATGAGCGACGAGGAGGTGGAGGGCATACTGCACGTCCTTCCTCCCGACCTCAAGAAGACCATGCAGGCCTTCCTGGTGCCGCGGGTGCGCAGGAACGGCCTCGATTTCGTGAGGATGATCAAGGTCTGGCTGGACGGCGCCCACGAGGCCAAGAGGCAGGGCAAGAAGGTCATCCTGGTGCCTTTCAACTTCCCGCCGGAGATCGTCCACTGCTTCGAGGGCGCCTGGCCCATAACCAGCGAGGTCCTCTCCACCCTAGGCGTCACGGGCCTTGAGGGGCAGGGGGAGAGGTACTGGGACTACGCCATGGGCTTGGGGCTCCCCGACTTCGCCTGCTCGGCGAACATGATCGAGGTGGGCTCCTGCCTCACCGAGTCGGACTTCGCGCCGGACGCGGTCATCTCGGACTGCTTCGCCTCCTGCGACATCAACTCGAAGACGCACGAGTTCCTGGCGCGCTACCTCGACATCCCCCTCATCTTCCTGGAGAAGACGGTGGACAACAGCGAGCGGGGGGTGCGGCAATACCACCGCTATTTCATGACCATGATCGAGGAGATAGAGGAGCTGCTGGGCGAGGAGCTCGACCTGGAGCGCATGCGCCGGGTGGCGGAGTACGCCAACCAAGCCTCGGAGCTCTACTGGGAGCTGTGGGACCTGCACAAGTTCTCCCCCTGCCCGGTGCCCAACGCCTTTTCCGTCATGACCTACGGCGTGCGCTACACCATGTGGGGCACCGAGGAAGCGGTGAAGGTGATGCGCTCCATGGTGGAGACGTCCAAGGAGAGGCTGGAGAAGGGGGAGTACCCTGCGCCGGAGGAGGTGGCCCGCAGCCTGTGGACCTACACCAGCTATTACTTCGACATGGCCGGCCTCTTCAACTGGATGGAGGAGAACGGCATCACCCACCTGGGCGACGGCCTGGACCTGGTCTTCCCGCAGGTGATAGACACCACCTCGCGCGAGAGCATACTGACCGGCCTGGCGGAGATCACCCGCAACATGCCCATGACGCGGCAGATGGGCGCTCCCTCCATGTCCGCGCAGTGGCTGGACGACGTCACCTGGGCGGCGAAGGAGATGAACGCCGACTGCTGCATCTACTGCGGGCACCACAGTTGCAAGCAGACCTGGAGCAGCGTGACCATAGTCCGCAACGAGCTGCTCAAGCGCGCCGGCATCCCCACCCTCGTCCTGCAGGGGGATTCCTGGATACGCAGGATGACGCCCATCGAGACCCTGCAGGAGCTCATCGAGGAGTTCGTGAACAACGTGGTGAGGAAGAGGCGCCGGCGGGCGTCCCGGGAGGTGTGAGGTTCGATCGTGCGTGAGGGCCCCGCGGCTCGCGGGACAGGCCGTTTCTTCCCCGCCGCCGGACGCTTTTCCCGCGGCCGCCGGGGAGGGAGCTTATAATCAGGGTGAGCGGAGGTTTCCGGTCATCGGAGAACCGCCGCGGTAGCCGGCGGGTAGAGAAGGGAAGCGGCCGCATGGCCGCATGGAGAGGAGATGGAGACCGAAGGCTCACGGGCCTGCGGAAGGGAGACGAGAAGCGTATGAGCGTGCAGACGCAGCGCCTGCTGGAGGAGCTCGCGGAGCGGCTTTTCGTGAGCAGGAGCAGCCCCATATGGCCCGCCCTGGAGCAGTTGAAGGACGGAGCCGCGCTCAAGGTATGCGCTCCCGGCGGGTGCGCGGTGGGAAGGAAGCAGGACGGAGAGGTGGTCCTGGTGGACCCGGCCTCGACCAGGCCGTTGCTGGAGCTCCGTTTCGAGGACGTGGGCGACCTGGAGGCCTTCGGGAGGGTCAAGGACGCCGGGGAATTCGGCAGGCTGTTCCTTTCGCTCGCCGGCACGGGCAGGATGAAGGTGCAGGTGCTCGGACCATTCATGGAACTGTGGGCCATGGGGGTGGGCCAGTTCCTGATGAAGACGGGGATCCTGGCGCCGCCGGCGGAATACCGCGAGCTGATGGAGCCCCTGCGCCTGCGGGAGATCGCCTTCACGGAGATACTGGACGTCGCCTACCTCCAGGAGCTGGTGGACGAACTGGCCCTCATCCTGGGGGTGCGCCTGTGGGTCCTGGACATGGACTGCATGCCGGTGGTGGTAAGCACCACGGGAGGCGAGCACTGCAAGCTGATCATCGATTCCCTGGGAGGGGTGATGCGCTGCTACGACTCGGCCATCGGGGGTATGGCCGAACTGAGGAGGACCATGGCCCCCAGGGTGCGCATCTGTCACGCGGGGTTCCTCTGCTTTGACGCGCCGCTCATCCTCGGGGACGAGATGGTGGGGATGATAAGCGGGGACGCCTCCCTCGCGGAAGCCCCCGACACGGAGAGATACCGCGGGCTGGCCGAGGAGCTGGGGCTGGACCCCGCCCCGCTGCTCGCCTCGCTGGACAAGGTGCGCAAGGTCAATATCGAGGAGGTGGAATTCCTGCTCTCGGTGATCAACGCCATCGCCAAGGCGGTCGCGGAGATGAGCTACAAGCAGTACGTGAACACCAGGCTGAACCGGGAGCTGGAACAGAAGAACCTGGAGCTGAGAGCGCTTTTCCAGTCCATCACCGGCATCCAGGAGAAGGAGAAGGCGGCCATCGCGCGCGACCTGCACGACGACACCGGCCAGGACCTCACCAGCGCGCTGGTGAACCTGGAGATGGCGTTGGGGGAGGAGGGGATGCCGGAGAGCACGCGCCGGCACCTGAGGTCCGCGGCCGACGCCATATCCAAGGTCCTGGAGAAGCTGCACGACCTCTCCGCGTCACTGCACCCTCCCGTCCTCGACGACCTGGGCCTGCTGGAGGCGCTGCGCAACCTGGTGCGGCGCCTGAACGCATCGCACCCCACGGAGTTCAGGTTGCTGGTGAGAGGGGAGGACGACGACCTTCCGGGGGAGGTGAAGATAAACCTCTACCGCATAGCGCAGGAGGCTCTCTCCAACGTGATAAAGCATTCCGGGGCCAGCAGGGCCGTGGTCTACTTCGGCCGCGACGGCGGTGGTATCGACCTCATGATAAGCGACAACGGCAGGGGGTTCGCCCACCTCGCGGAGGGCGGCAAGTCGGGAGGCGGCGTTGCGGGAGAGGGCGGCAAGGAACGCGAGGGCGGGACGGACGACGGGAGGATACACCTGGGCCTGGTGAGCATGCGGGAGAGGGCGGAGCAATTGGGCGGCACCTTCCAGGTCTTTACGGGAGAGAGCGGGGTAACGGTGGGGGTGCATATCCCCGTGGAGAGGGACGTCGGCGCGTAGCGCCGCGCGGAGGCGGAGACGTGAAAAGTTGGGGGCAGAGCGTTGCGGTAACGGGGAGAGGGGGAAAGGAAGCGATAGGGAAAGGAAGCGATAGGGAAAGGAAGCGATAGGGAGACGGGAAGCGATGGAGGGAAAGGAAGCGAGGAAGAGAGTAAACGACAGGGAGACGGGAAGCGATGGCGGAGCGAGGGCGTGACGGGGCGACGCGGGTGCTCCTCGCCGACGATCATGCCATCCTGCGCGAGGGGTTGACGTCCCTCATCGAGAAGCAGGGCGACATCGTGGTGGTGGGCGAGGCGGAGAGCGGCGAGGAATGCCTGGAGAAAGCGGCGGAGCTCTCCCCGGACGTGGTGGTGCTGGACATCAAGCTGCCGGGGATGTCGGGCATCGAGGCATGCCGCCTGCTCAAGTCCGGCCACCCGGAGACGAAGGTGATAATCCTCTCCATGTACGAGGATTACGAGTACGTGAACCGCGCCCTCATGGCCGACGCTGACGGGTACCTGCTCAAGAAGGTGGTGGGCTCGGAACTGGTCAGCGCCATCCGCAAGGTCGCCCGAGGCGAGAAGGTCTTCAGCCCCCAGGTGTTGGAGATGATCGTCTCGTCGCTGCGGGACGACACGCGCGCCCGCGAGAAAGCGGGCACCATCGAATCACTGAGCACGCGCGAGTACGACGTCCTCTCCCTCATGAGCGAGGGGATGAGCAACAAGGAGATCGCCTCGTCCCTGCTGGTGTCACCCAAGACGGTGGAGAAGATAATCTCCGGGATCTACCGCAAGCTGGGGGTGAGCTCGCGCACGGCGGCCGTGAAGGTCTTTCTCAGCCCCCAGGCATGAGGCGTGGTCAGGGGTTGTAGCAGGCGAGGAGTCTGCGGCGCATCTCCCCGTGATCGAAGTCGCGTTTCACCTTTTCCAGCGCGCGTTCCGTGTAGGAGCGCGCCGCCTCCGGGGTTTCCAGGAGAAAGGCCACGGCCGCGGCGAGCTCTTCCTCGTCGCGGTCCCGCACCAGTATGCCGTCCAGGCCGTCGTCGATGATCTCACGCGGGCCGCGCACCCGGCTGGCGACCACGGGGGTGCCGGAGGCCATGGCCTCGATGATGCTCACCCCGAATCCCTCGCGCGAGGAGGGGTGAACGTAAACGTCGCACAGGCGGTGGAAGCGCTCCGGGTCATGCCGGTAGCCGGTGAGATGCAGCCGGCCCGCCAGCCCCAGGCGCGAGGCGAGAGCGAGCAGGCGCCGGGGCTCTCCCGGCTCGTGGGAGGAGTCTCCCACCAGCACCACGTGGAGACGGGGGTGCACGGGGAGGAGACGTGCCGCCGCCCGCAGCAGCACGTCGAGGTTCTTCTCGCGCCGTATCTCGCCGATGTAGCCGAGGACCACGGCCTCGGGCGGCAGTCCCAACTCCGCGCGCAGCCCCGCTTCCTCGCCGGGATGAAAGCGCTCCAGGTCCACGCCGTTGTACACCAGCAGCGCCTTGCCGGGCCCCACGATCTTGCGGGCGGCGGCGAGGGCCAGGTCCTCCGTGTTGACAAATATTACCAGATGACAGCGCCGTGCCGCGAAGCGCTCCGCCCGCAGCACCAGGCGGCGCCTCAGCCACGAGGAGCGGTGCGAGAAGTAGAAACCGTTGCAGGTATGGAGCACCCTAGGCACGCCCGCCTTCCAGGCGGCGGCGCGGCCCAGTATGCCGTCCTTGGGATTGTGGGTATGCACGACATGGAAATCGCCGTCGCGCACGAGCGCTTTCAGGCGGCGGTAGCAGGAGAGGTCGCGCAGGGGGGTGACACGGCGGGTGATGGGCAGGTCGTGCACCACGAGCCCCGCGTCCTCCAGCACCTCGGCGAAAGAGGTCACCCGGCAGGCCACGTGCACCTCGTGTCCCCTGCGCACCAGCTCGCGGAAGAAGGGGAGCATGTAGGGGGAAGCGGCGAAGCGGTCCAGGTTGCATACCTCGAGGATCTTCAGCCCGCGGCCCATCTCATAACTCGCAGACGGGCGGCATGCGCCGCTTGAACGACGACGCCTCCGCCATTCTCCTCACCTTGCGGACCAGGGAGGGGTCGCATCCCCGCCGCACCGCTTCCTCCTCGTCCAGGTGGAGATCGTAAAGGAAGTACAGGATGCGGTCCGCATCCTCGTAGGAGATGCCCATCTCACCCTCGTCGGTCTGCCCCTCCCAGAGATCCGCGGTGGGCGGTTTCTCGATGATGCCGGCAGGGACTCCCAGGTGGCGCGCGAGCATCCTGACCTGCGTCTTGTAAAGGCCTCCCAGCGGGCTGAAGGCGCAGGCCATGTCGCCCCACAGGGTGGTGTAGCCGAGCAAGGCCTCGGTGCGGTTGCCGGTGCCCAGCACCAGGGCGTCGAGGGCCGCCGACTGGTCGTAGAGGACGGCCATGCGGCAACGGGCCGTGAAGTTCCCCCGCCGCTTGCGGTCCGCCTGCGGAAAGAGGTTGAAATAGGCGTCCACCACGGGGGTGATGTCGATGACCTGGTGGGCGATGCCCAGTTCCCCGGCCACCTTCTTCGCGTCCTCGATGGACTGTGGGCTGGTGGTGCGGTAGGGGAGGAGGAAGGCCGTCAGGCTCTCCCTGCCCAGCGCGCGCACGGCGAGGTAAGCGGAGGTGGCGGAATCGAGGCCGCCGGAGAGGCCCACCACCAGGTGCCGCCTGCCCGCCTCCGCCGTCCTCTCGCGTATGAAATCGAGGAGGCGGGGCAGGGCTTCTTCCACGTCGAGGGTCGGTCCGCCGCAAACGTCCATGTTGCCTTCCCGTGCCTCTCCCCGCGCCCTTATCCCTTGTTCTCATTCTGCGGTCCTGCGCGCCCATGCCGTGCGGGCCACGTTTACCGCGCGAGGTTTCCGCGACGTGGCCTTACCGATGAAGTCCCGGGGTCGCCGCGCCGTGACGGTCGCGATGCCGCGGCGGCGCACGTGGGGACGCGGGGCATCATCGTGCAAGTGGCGCTCATCGCGCGTCATATCGCGCCTCGCGGTATTGCTACCCCTTGCATGATAACATAGCTACCATGGCGTGGGAGAAGAGCGGGGGAGCCTGGCGGGGAATGCTGGGGAGTTTGCTGGAGGAGTGCCGGGGAGCATGGCGAGGAGCGCAGGTGGTTCGGGAGGGAAACCCTGGGGCATGGGGGAAGTAAGGAGCGGCGAAAAACGGAGGGGGAGGCAAGGGGTGGAAGGGGGCGGAAAGAAAGGCGAGGGGCGCCGGGCGACTGAGACGCGGCGGCATGCCGGGGGCCGAGGGAGGCAGGGGAGCGATGGGGCGGAAGAAGGGGCGGTGGGGAAGGTAAAGCGGAAGCACCGGGTGAAAGAAGGACGATAAAGCGATAAAGCGAGAAAGCGAGAAAAGGGAAGACGGGAAGGCAGGAGGAGACGAGAGGCGGCTCAGCGTGCCATCGGCACGCGTCACTGTGCCGGGACGGAAAGCGCGCTTCCGGATGATCGAGAAGGAGAGGTGATATGGGCCTGGGTGAGGCTATCGAGAAGAAGGAGGCCGCGGTAGGGGTCATCGGCCTGGGGTACGTCGGCCTGCCCCTGGCCCTGGAGGCCGCCGGGGCCGGCTTCTGGGTGGTCGGACTGGAAAAGGATGGAGAGAAGAGGAAGCGCCTCCTACGGGGGGATGCCCTCTACGAAGGGGTGGACGGGGAGAGGTTGCGGGGGCTCCTGGAGGCGGGCAGGCTGCGCGTGAGCGGCGACAGCGGGGACCTGCTCCCCTGCGGCGTTATCTGCATATGCGTTCCCACCCCCCTCACGCGCACGCGCGAGCCCGACCTTTCCCACGTGCGGGAGGCGGCGCGGAAAGCGGGGAAAGTCGTCCGCGAGGGAGAGCGCCCGAAGCTCGTCATCCTCGAGTCCACCTCCTACCCGGGGACCACGCGGGAGGTGGTCCTGCCGGCGCTGGAGAGGGAGGGGTTGGTCGCGTGCGGGGACTTTCACCTGGCCTACTCGCCCGAGAGGGTCGACCCCGGCAGCAGGGACTGGAACATCGCTAACACGCCGAAACTGGTCGGCGGCCTGCGGGAGTGCTGTGGCGGCCTGGCGGAGAGGTTTTACGGTCATTTCGTGGAGAGGACGGTGCGCGTGAGCAACCTCGAGGTGGCCGAGATGGCCAAGCTCCTCGAGAACATCTTCCGCGGCGTCAACATCGCGCTGGTGAACGAGTTGTGGATGCTCTGCGACCGCATGGGGCTGGATGTCTGGGAGGTCATCGAGGCGGCTTCCACCAAGCCCTTCGGCTTCATGCCCTTCTGGCCCGGTCCGGGGCTGGGCGGTCACTGCATCCCGATAGACCCCTTCTACCTGGCCTGGAAAGCGCGGGAATACGACTTCCAGACGGAGTTCATAGAGCTGGCGGGAAAGGTCAACGTGGGCATGCCCTATTTCGTGGCCGGCCTGGTGGGGAGGGAGCTGAACCGGGCGGGCAGGACCCTGCGGGGTTCCCGCGTGCTGGTGCTCGGCGTGGCGTACAAGCCGGACGTGGCGGACACGCGCGAGACGCCGGCGGCGAAGCTCATGGAGCTGCTGAGGGCGGAGGGCGCCGAGGTGGCTTACCACGATCCCCACGTCCCGAGTTTCAGGCTCGGCGGGGAGTTGCTGGAGAGCGTGGAGCTGAGCGAGGCCGTTCTCGGGGAATGCCACTGCGTGGTGATCGTAACCGCGCACAGCGGGGTCGATTACGGCCTGGTGGCGCGTTGCGGGCTGCCGGTGGTGGACACCCGCAACGCCCTGCGCAAGATGGCCTGACCACGCCGCTTTACCGGAGACGGCCCGCGCGAGGTCGGAACACGAACAGCGCCTCTCCCATGATACCCGTGCCCATGACCCCTTTGCCGGCCGTGGCCGGGCCCCGGGCGCAGGACGAACCCCCTTCCTATTCGAATTCCTCGTAGCGCGGGAGGGACAGGAAGGGCTCCGCCTGGCGCCGGGTCTCCTCGCGCTGCCGCTCCACCAGGCGCAGCGCGCGCATCTGCTGGAGGAACCACCGGAAGGACGTGTTGGCCTGCACGGTCTCGCGCGCCGCCTTCGCCATGGCCCTCCTCTTCCTCTCGCCCAGGGCCAGGGCGCGGTGGACGGCATCGGCGGTCTCCGAGATGTCCAGGGGGTTCACCGGGATCACCGCGTTCCTCAGTTCCTGGTAGGCGCCCGCTCCCACCGAGAGGATGATCACCCCGTCCCGCTCGTTGAGCACCGCGCCCTCCTTGGATACCAGGTTCATGCCGTCGACCACGGGGTTGACCAGCAGCACGTCGTATTCCCGCAGGGCCGCCACGGACCGGGGGTAATTGTCCTCGATGTCCAGGTAGACGGGGTCCCATTCCAGCGAACCGTATTCGCGGTTGATGGCGTGGGAGAGCTCCTCTATCTCCCGCTTGAGGTCACGGTATTCCGCGAGCTCCAGGCGGGAGGGATAGAGGAGGTTGGCGAAGACGATGCGGTTGTGCCACTCGGGATGCCGGCGCAGGAAGAGGTCATAGGCCTGCAGGCCGCGCAGGATGTTCTTGGAGGGCTCCACGCGGTCCACGCGCACCAGGAGCTTGCGGCCCTGCGCCAGGGCGCGGAAGCGCGCGCGATACTCGGCCACGTCCGGCCTGTTGGAAATCCTTTCCAGGGCCTCGTGGTCGATGGAAATGGGGTAATGGCGGACGAAGGTCTCCCTTTCCCCGTGGCGGACGACCCTGCGCTTGAAGTCGACGGACGCCCTCACCGCCTCCCCCTCGCGGCAGCAGTGGAGGAAGTTGTTGGCGTAGTGGTGGGTGTGGAAGCCGAGCACGTCGTTGGCCAGCATCCCCTGCAGCAGCTCCCGGCGCAGGGGCTGGGGCAGGAGGCGCAGGTAGTCCGACTGCACCCAGGGGCTGTGGGTGAAATGGTGGATGAGGACGTCGGGCTCCCGCCTCCGGATGTATTGCGCGCAGAGGAAGAGGTGGTAGTCCTGCAGGAAGACGAGGGGCTTCTTGTCGGAGGAGCGTATTTCCCTGACTATCTCGTCGGCGAAGAGGCGGTTGACCTTGCGGTAGCCGTTGACCCAAGCCTCGTGCACGTACTCGTCTATGGTGGGTTTGCGGATAACGTCGAAGAGGTAGTGCTGCAGGGGCCAGAGCAGCGAGTTGCTGATGACGTTGTAGTACTGGTGGTAGTCACGGCTTTCGGGCGTGATGAACCTCACCCAGTACTGCGGCCTTTCCGGGGGCATGGCCAGTCGCTGCCGCGCCGTTTCCTGTGCCATGCGCGCGTCCTCGCGGGTGCGCGCCGCGGAGATCCACACCGCGTCGGTGGCGGTCAGGGCGGTGGACATCGCGGTGACGACGCCGCCTGCCCCCCGGTAGGCCTTGATGCTCCCGTCGGGTGCGCGCCTGAACTCCACCGGGCCGCGGTTGGAGGCGACGATGACGTACTTGTCCTTGAGGTACTGGCGGACCTGGCGCGGGGTTATGGTCTCCAGGTCCAGCTCGTCCAGCTCCATGCCCACCTCCTTCACCTAGAGTATAGCACCCGCGGCGTCGGGGAGCGGAAATGTATGGTAATAATTTACAGGAAACGGAAAAGGCGGAGGGTCAAGCGCGCCGTAGGCTGCCCGCGCCGGGGACCGGGCGCCGCAGGGATTTCGGTCCCGGGCGCCGCCCGCGCGCCGGGCTGGCCACGGCCCCACCTGTTCTGGCAGGGTCCTGTTGCGCCGCGTCGCCCGCGCGCCGCGCAAGCCGTGCCGGCCGGACCGCGGAACTATTCCCCGGAAACGCCGAGGCGCAGGGGCCGGCCCCACTTCTCCCGGAAGGCGATCTCCTCGAGGGGCTTGCGGCTGCGCGCCTCGGGATAGACGGCCGGGTACCCCAGCGGGGTCATGGCCACGATGCGCATGTTCTCGGGCACTTCCAGGATGGAACGGACCTTCTCCTCGTCGAACCAGCCGACCCAGCAGGTGCCGAGACCCTGGTTCCATGCCTCGAGGCACAGGTGCTGGAAGCAGATTCCGATGTCCACCAGGTAGTAATCCTGGCCGTTCGCCTTCCCCGATGCCTCCGGGTCCGCGCAGGCCACGATGAGCACGGGTGCGGTGGCCACCGCCTTCTGGGCGGGGTTGTTCTGCAGGGTGGCGGCGACCGCTTCCCTTATCGCCCGGTCCGTGACGACGATAAAGCGCCAGCACTGCATGTTGGCCCAGGAGGGGGCGAGGCGGGCCGCCTCCAGGACGGCCTGCAGCTTCTCGTCCTCCACGGGACGGTCGCCGAACCTGCGTATGCTGCGCCTCTCCTCGAAGAGCTTCATCACCATGGGATCATCTCCTTCTCCCTCGTCCGCCCGGTTCCGCTCCACGGGCGATGCAGCTTCAGGCATCCCGCTTCGCTTTTCCGTCATGCCGGCTAACGAGAATTTATCAGATTCCCCGCGCGTGTTGAAGGCCGCGCGAGGCGGGAGCGGGAGGGGGTGGGGTGTTGCCGGCGGGGCGCGGGATCGCGAAAGGAGAGGCGTGGCGCGGCCCCCCGAAACCATGTCCTGCGACCGGAGGGCGAAGACGTGATCCCCGCGGGGAGCCCCGGGGGAAGCAGAAGATCGAAGATGTGACCCCCGCCGGGAGCTTGGTATAGAATTACAGTTGATCCGCACTGCGGAGGTCGTGAGCGGCGAAAACGGGAACGGTAAGGAGGGCAGATGCTGCCGAGGGTACCGGTTCAACCGCGCAGCCTGGAGCAGTACCGGGGAATAGCCGACGCCGAGGTCCTGGAGGACATACGCTCCCTGGCGAAGGGGCTGCAGGGCGCGCGGGTCCTGCACCTTAACAGCACCGCCCACGGGGGAGGGGTGGCGGAGATGCTCTACACCCTGGTTCCCCTCATGGAGAGCGTGGGCCTGCGTGCCGAGTGGAGGCTGATCGAGGGCGACCAGGACTTCTTCACCATCACCAAGCTGTTCCACAACTCCCTGCAGGGCATGGAGATCCCCATCACCGACGAGATGAAGATGAAGTACCTGACGGTGTGCGACGAGAACGCCGCACGCTTCGACCAGGAATACGACTTCGTGATCGTGCACGACCCCCAGCCGTGCGCCCTCATCGCCGCACTGGAGGGGACCCCCTACCGCAGGGGAAAGTGGATATGGCGCTGCCACATAGACTCGACTTATGCCCGCGACGACGCCTGGGAGTTCCTGAAGCATTACATCGACCGTTACGATGCCGCGGTTTTCACCATGGACAAGTACATCAAGACGCCGCTGCGGGTGCCCTACCTGGCCTTCATCCCGCCCTCCATCGACCCCCTGAGCGCCAAGAACATCATCCCGGAAAAAAGGGTGCAGTCGGACATCGCCCGCCGCTACGGCGTGGACGAGACGCGCCCCATCATGCTGCAGGTGTCCCGCTTCGATCCCTGGAAGGACCCCCTGGGCCTGGTGGACTGCTTCCGGGAGGTGAAGAAGGTCCACCGGGACGTGCAGCTCGTGTACCTGGCCAGCATGGCCGATGACGACCCGGAGGGATGGCACTATTACGAGAAGACCTACGAGTACAGCGCAGGGGATCCCGACGTGTTCCTCCTCTCCAACCAGCAGGGCATCGGCAACGTGGAGGTGAGCGCCTTCCAGGCCATGGCCACGGTGGTCATCCAGAAGTCCCTGCGGGAGGGATTCGGGCTCACCGTTGCCGAGGCCATGTGGAAGCGCAAGCCCGTGGTGGCCGGCCGGGTGGGGGGCATCCTCCTGCAGGTGGACGACGGGGTCAACGGTTTCCTGGTGGACAGGATAGAGGAGGCCGCGGAGAAGGTCTGCCTGCTCCTGGAGAGTCCCGCAACCGCCCAGCGCATGGGCGACGCCGGACACGAGAAGGTGAGGCGTAACTTCCTCTGCACGCGCCACCTGCGCGATTACCTGCGCTTCTTTGACCTGCTTCTCGCGTGAGAGCCGTATGCGGGGCGCCCCGTGGCGGAACCACGGACGTGTCGGAGGCCCATACCGCCCCGGGCCGGGCCGGAGGCTCCTGCCGCCGCGGGAAAGCCCCGCGGGTAAACCTCGCGCTCCCGGCGGTCGAGTGAAACCATAGTGTATCCTTATTGATATGTACTGTGCGTGCCCGTCGCCGCCGGCGTCCGCAGCGGGACCGGGCGGCGCTCAGGGCGTCCCGGTAATGCGGAGGCGGCCCATGTCCCGGTCCGGGGACCGGGCGGGGGAAGGTGGATATGGAGGAGATCGTCTCGTTGGGTGAAGAGGCTGACCCGCGGAACACGCCACCGTGCGCGGAAGAAGGGTACGGGAAGGCGGACGGGAGGGTCGTGGAGCCGAGAGGGAAGGACCTCATCGTCTTTGAGAAGGTGAGCAAGGTCTACCACCTGGGCGAGGTCGAGGTGGCCGCCCTGCGAGACGTGGACCTGGTGGTGAGGGAAGGGGAGTTCATCGTCATCCTGGGGCCGAGCGGTTCCGGCAAGACCACGCTCCTGAACCTCATCGGCGGCATGGACACCGTCACCAGCGGCAGGTTGACCGTAAACGGACGGGACATCTCCGGCCTTGACACCAGGGGGCTGACGGACTACAGGCGCACGCAGATAGGTTTTATCTTCCAGTTCTTCAACCTCATCCCCACCCTCACTGCCCTGGAGAACGTGGAGTTCGCCCTGGACCTGGTCTCGCAGAACGAGAGGGGGAAGGCCAGGGAGGCGCTGGAGATGGTGGGCCTGGCGGCGCGGGCGGACCATTTTCCCAGCCAACTTTCGGGCGGCGAGCAACAGCGGGTGGCCATCGCCAGGGCCATCTGCAAGGACCCGCCCATACTCCTGTGTGACGAGCCCACCGGGGAGCTGGATTACGAGACGGGGAAGAACGTCCTCGGCGTGATGCAGCGCATCAACAGGGAAAAAGGCCAGACCATCATACTGGTCACCCACAACTCGGCCATCGCGGAGATGGCCCACCGCGTCGTGCGCCTGCACAGCGGCGAGATAGCCGAGATAGTCGAGGTGGAGAACCCCAGGGACGCCGGCGAGCTCGTCTGGTAGCAAGCGCGGAGCCGCAGGTCATGGCCAGCGCCTGGCCCCGTCCGTGACTTCCCGGGCACGTTCACGGCACGCTCACAGGAGGCGGGAGAGGAGTTCCAGGAGGCCGCTGGGGCCCTCCACGGTGAGGTCGGCGACGGCCTCCAGTTCCACGGGGGTCTCCGGGGAGAGCACGGCCACGGCGATCCCCTCGAACCCTCCCTCGCGCATGAGCCGGCGCAGGCCCCGGAAGGCGTCGACGTCGGTCAGGTCATCGCCGGCATAAAGGGCGCGGCGCAGTTTCCAGCCCCGGGAGAGGCGGGCGAGCACGGTGCCCTTGTCGATCTCCACCGGCGGGCGCAGCTCCACCGTCTTGCGGCCGCGGCGCGTCCGCAGGCCGAACCTGAGCGCTGCGCTTTCCGCCAGGCGCAGCACGTCAGCCTCCAGGGCGGGGTTTTCCCGGTAATGGAGGGAAACGGTGAGCATCTTGTCCTCCAGCGTCACGCCGGGCAGCCCGGAAAGGGAGGCGCGCAGCTCCTCGCGGGCCTGCTCCAGCGCGGGAAGATGGGGCAGGACCTCGGGGTCCACGCGGGGCTCCTCCTCCATCCATTCCATGCCGTGCACGCCCACGTAATGGATGTGGGGGAGCCCGACCAGTGAGGCGACATCGGCGGCTCTCCGTCCGGAGAGTATGCAGAGGGGGTAGCTCATGGCCAGGCGGGGGAGCAGCTCCGCGGCCATGGGATGCAGACGGGCGCCGCCCGGTGAGGGCGCTATGTCGCTGATGGTGCCGTCGAAGTCGAGGAAGAGGCCGCTGCGCCGGGTGTCCTCGCGGAAGTCCTCGATCCAGCCTGGTTTCTCGTCCATGCGTCCTCCCGATGTCGAACGGGTCGAAGGCCTGGAGCGCGGCCGCTCCGGTTCCCGCGGGGGCGACGTTCCTTCTCATGCAGGCGTTGTACCGGTTGTGCCGCCGCCGCGCTGCCGCGCGCGGTGTTCCCTACGCCGCCCCTTCGATGTTAACGGTGTTCGCGCGCGTGGCGCAACGGCTGTGCGTCACGCTCGGGGCGCGGGAGCGCGCCCGGACACCCGGGGCGGGAGAGGCGAAGCGGGGGACAGGTGCCGGCGGGTCGGGGCCCGTGACAAGTGGACGGGTACGGGCGGGTCAGGGCCCGTGACGGGGGACAGGTGCCGGCGGGTCGGGGCCCGTGACAAGTGGACGGGTACGGGCGGGTCAGGGCCCGTGACGGCGCAGGGGCGCAAAGACGCGCAGGCGCCGCGGTGGCCGCGCCGCCACCGCGGCCGTTTCCTCCCCCGCCACCACCGCGGCCGGGTTCTCCTCGAGGAGGAGGCGGGCCGCATCCTCACCGAGGCTGCGGGCGAGAAGGGCGTAGGCCGGGGAGAGGTCGGGGTCCCTAGCGGCGGGGCCGTGGGCGTCGGAGGCGACCAGCCTCGCCAGTCCCTGCGAGAGCAGGGCTGCGGAGCACCGCCTCGCTGCCCGCCCGTAGAGCCCCAGCAGGGAGCCGGAGTTGACCTGGATGAGGATCCCCCGCTCCGCCAGCTCCCTCACCCTATCGGGACGGGAGGCCAGGAAGCGGTTGCGCTCAGGGTGTGCGAGTATGGGTGTGATGCCCCTCAACTGCACGAGGAAGAGTATGTCCGCCGCAGCGTTGGGCATGTCAACGAGGGGGAGGTCCGCGAGGAGGTAACGTCCGTTC
Source organism: Actinomycetota bacterium (assembly GCA_014360655.1). Classification (NCBI taxonomy): domain Bacteria; kingdom Bacillati; phylum Actinomycetota; species Actinomycetota bacterium. Next base: position 40,726 of record JACIXC010000018.1, read on the forward strand.
CCGGCCAGGGTCAGGCGCTCCATTTCCCCGCTCTCCCTGGCCCAGCGGTAGAGACCGGCGTTGATCCTGACCTCCACCCCGGGCACGAGGTCGAGGCCCAGGTCCCGCGAGCGCAGGAGCCCCCGGTATTTCTCCACCGCCGTGGGAATATCTTCCAGGCAAGGCAGGGATTCCTCGAGGTCGCAGTGGGGCGTGGCGACCATGCGCGCCGTCCCTCCCCGCAGGGCAATGGCGGCCATCTGCAGGAATTCCCCGTCGTCCGCGGCGCCGTCGTCGAAGCCTGGAAGGATATGGGAGTGGATGTCCGTGAAGGCCAAGTTACCTCCGCAAGTTCTGCCTGTACCAGTCCACGGTGCGCGCGAGCCCCTCGGAGATGCTCGTGCGCGGCTTCCACCCCAGGACCTTCCCGGCCCTGTCGGCGCGCAGGGCTATGTGCTCGAGCTCGCCGGCGCGAGGCGGTTCGTACTGCGGGCGCCCTTCGAAGTCCAGCATCTCCGCCAGCAGGCGGTAGAGCTCGTTGACCGAGGTCTCCACCCCGGTGCCGATGTTCAGGAACTCCCCTTCCCCCGTGGAAAGCGCCGCGCGGTAGGCGTCGACGACGTCTTCGACATAGACGAAATCCCTTGTCTGCTCGCCCGTTCCGAAGATCACCGGCTCCTCCCCGGCCAGTATCTTCCCTATGAAGATGGCCACCACGCCCGCTTCGCCGAAGGGGTTCTGGCGCGGGCCGTAGACATTGGCCAGGGCCAGGGTGCAGCAGGCCAGGCCGTAAGTGCGCTCGTAATAGCGGATGTATTCTTCGGCCACGAGCTTGCTCACGCCGTAGGGGGAATCGGGGCGCCGCGGGGCGTCCTCGGAGACGGGAAGGCTGTCGGGTTCCCCGTAGACGCATCCCCCCGAGCTCGTGTTGATGAAGCGGCGCACCCCGTTCTGCGCCGCCAGCTGCAGGAGGTTGATGGTCCCGAGCACGTTAACGTCGGCGTCGAAGACGGGGTCCTTGACCGAGACCCTCACGTCGGGCTGGGCCGCGAGGTGGATGACCGCGTCCAGCTCCTTCCCCTTGAAGGCGGCGACGACGTTGCCGTCCCTGATGTCCATGTGCAGGAAGGAGAAGCGGTTTTCCCGGGCGGCGTCCTTGACCCGGTAGAGGTTCTCGAACTTCCCTGTGCTGAGGTTGTCAACCACAGTCACCGTGTGCCCCTCCTCCAGGAGGGTATCCACCAGGTTGGAGCCGATGAAGCCGGCCCCTCCCGTGACCAGAATACGCATCCCGTCACCTCCCGTCATTCTCTCTTGCTCTCCTGCGGGCCCGTTGTCGCCCCCACCGCCGTTCGCCGCCGTGGTGGTCCCGGGCCGCGCGGCTCATGATGTCCTGCCCGCCACGCCCTTCCGCGCCTGGGGGGAGGACGCAGGGACCTCCTCCCCCGCCGCTTCGCGGCGGAGGGAAGCGAAAATGGACCAGAACTGCGGCCGCACGCCCCTGTATTCATCCCTGGGCGCGCGCCCCTCGCACTGGAAATAACAATCGTCGGCAACGACGAAGCAGAGGATGAAGGTGGTCTCCTCCCCCATGACGTTGCCGTCGCATTCCACGTAGAAAGCTGGCATGTTCCCGATCCTGGTATAGGTGAAGATCTCCGGGTCCTCACCGGCTTCCCCGGCGGGAGGCGTCCCTCCCGGGACGCCCTCTTCGCCCGTGTCGGGTGGTGCGCCGGTCACCGTTCCCCCCAGGGCGCGTATGCGCTCCTCCGCGATGCCTTCCAGGTACTCCTTTATAGCTTCCAGTCCCCCTATGGAGACCACGGGATCGAGGTAGCTCACCTGGATGTCGAGGAGCTTGCGCGAGCTTAGGGAGATGCGCACGGAGGCGAGCGCCCCGTTTGCGGGAGGTTGCTCGCTCAGGGTCCAGTTGTCGGGATAGGCAAGGCTGTAACCTACCCTGTCGTCGCGGTACTCGAGCGCGCTCTCCCGGCTCTCCTCCCGGCTCTCCCCCTCTCCCTTGCCTCCCCAGGCCATGCGGTAGACGAAATAGCCGGCGCCCGCGAGCACGGCGAGGGAGGCCAGGACCAGGAGGAACACCGCGAGGTAGAACCAGAGGCTGCGGCGACGGGGAAGGGCGATGTCCGGCTCGGGCGATTCGCTCAGGAAGCTCTCAACCAGGCTCTCCTGCGAGAGCGGCGTGCCGCAGATGCCGCAGAACTTCGCACGCTCCGGCTGGTAGCTGCCGCACTCGGGGCAGATCAACTCCTCACCTCCGTCCCGGCGCCCGGGTCAAGTCTGGCGCCGCGCCCTCGCGCGTCCCCACCAAGCATACGCCATCCTCGCGCGTCCCCATGATATGACATCCTCTATGACTTCCTCGCGCGTCCATACGATCTTGGCTCCCATAATCTTATTCTTGGCTCCTATAATCTTATTCTTTGCGCCCGTTTGCGTCACCTTGGTAGACGCCGGCAGCATCGCCCTTGTGCCGGGATATGCCGTCGGGGCGGCCGCGCCCGCTCGTTTTCTCCGCATGTGCCGCCGGGGCCGCCTCGCCGCGGGTCCCTCCCAACGTGGATAGCCCCGCTCAACGCGGATAGTTGAAGTACACCACGCGCTCCACGAGACAGGGCTCACCCATCTCCACCCGCAGCGAGAACTCCTGGTTCTCCAGCCCCGGGACCTCGTTCGCCTTGAGGGTGGCGCGGCTGTGCGCGGGGACAAACAGGGAAAGGGGGACCAGGCCGCCGTCGTTCTTCATGAAGGTGACGGACGCGCCGGTGTCGGCGTCCCCCGGGTTCATGATGGTTATCCAGGTGTCGAAGAAGGGAGAGGTGTATCCCTCCGCCAGGAGGTGCACCCTGGAAAGCTCCCTGCGGCCCAGTTCCGCGTGGCCGCCGGGGCACTCGCGGTAACCGAAGTAAACGGCCCTCTCCGCCACCACCGGCCGGGTGGAGGTTATGCGCACCGACACGTCGGTGTTCCCCAGCCCCGGCAGGGCGTCCACGTGCACCGTCATGCGGCTGTGGGGGGCGGCGGTGAAGGTGAAGGGGCGCACGCCGCCGTCGGGCAGCATGAAGTCGAAGCAGGTGACGGCGTGATCGTCCCCGGGGTTGAGCACCACCAGGTACTCGTCGAAGCCCTCCCCCGTGTACCCCTCGGCGAAGTACCAGCGGTCGCGGAGCTGCGTCAGCCCCGCCGTCGCGTGCCCTCCCGTCTTCCCGTGGTATTCGAAGTAAACGGCCCTCTCCGCCACCACCGGCCGGGTGGAGGTTATGCGCACCGACACGTCGGTGTTCCCCAGCCCCGGCAGGGCGTCCACGTGCACCGTCATGCGGCTGTGGGGGGCGGCGGTGAAGGTGAAGGGGCGCACGCCGCCGTCGGGCAGCATGAAGTCGAAGCAGGTGACGGCGTGATCGTCCCAGGGGTTGAGCACCACCAGGTACTCGTCGAAGCCCTCCCCCGTGTACCCCTCGGCGAAGTACCACTCTTCGGAGGCCTCCCGCACGGCCGCCGCCGCATGCCCCCCGCGTATGGGCTGCGGGGGTGGCTGGAAACGGCCGGGGATGATGGAGATGGGGGTGCCGTTAGGGGCCCAGTAGTAGGGGATATGCGCCTGATCGGGATGCAACCTTATGCAGCCGTGCGAGGCGGGGCTTCCCAGGCCCGCGTAGTTCCCCTGCACGCCGTTGTACGTGGGCCAGGCATGCAGGGCGTAATCCTCGAAGAAACCCATCCAGTAATAACACACGGTGCCGGGATACTTGGGGACGGGGTGCGCGTAGTCGTGGTAGAGAATGCGGAAGTCCCCGGTGGGCGTTGGGGTCGCGCCCGTTCCCGTGGAGACGGGGAAGACGTAGACCACGCGCCCGTTCTCCATGCAGTACAGCTTCTGCTCCGCCAGCGAGACCACCATCGATTTGCGCACGCTGACCGCGGCGGAGGGCACGGTAAAGACGGTGGCCAGCAAACAGGAGGCGAGGAGGAGCGCGGCCCCCATGCGGAAAAGCCCCTGCCGCCTCCACGTCCCCTCTATGGAATGCCGCGGCGCCGCCGCGCGCGGCCACGTTCTTCCTCCCGACTTCTCCATCACATGCCTTGCTTCTCGCTTTAGTGCCGCCTTCCCTGCTCGCGCACAGGGTTAATTATGGGTGAACGCGGCGGGTTTAACAATAGCGCGTGGCGGTCCCGGGAAGGGAGGACGAGGAGGGAAGAGGAGGGACGAAGAGAGGCGAGGGAGGACGACAGATATGTGGGTGAGGGCAGCGATGCGGCCCCGGCAGAGAGGGGCAAGCAAGAGCGGGGAAGGACGAGGGAGTGCGAGGGGGGGGCGAGGGAGGGCGAGGGAGGACGGCGGGAATGCAGGACGGGGGGTCGATGCGGCCCCGGTAAAGAAGGGCGACCGGGATGCCGAATAAAAAAGCAGTTTAACGTTGTCAGGCGGGACGACTTGCGCGCCAGGCCGGGACGGAGACGACCGGCGGACGGCAGAGGTGAGGACTTGGCGAGGATAGGAAAGTTCATCGTACGAGACGAGGACATCGACAGGATAAAACTGGAACTCATCACCTTTTTCAAGGACAATCCCGGCACGGTTGACAGCGCTGAGAGGATAGGCATGCGCCTGGGCCGCGCCAGGGAAGAGGTGGAGAGGTCACTCGATGAGCTGTCGGAACACGGGATCTGTTACAAGGTCCCTTCACGCCCCGTGCCCATCTACATGTATTACGCAACGGCGCGCATCCTGCACAGGCTGGCCGAGGTAGCGCCGGAGCTGGATTACAACGCGCAGATGGAGCTGGTGGAGAAGCTGCTCGCGCGGCGCACCGGCGCTCTCTCGTGACCGCCCTTTGCCCGTATCCCTCACGTCTCCCTACCGGTTGTATAATCGACGTGATCGGCATGATGCGCGTGTGGGGCGTGATGAACGGGCGTGATCCTTTTCGGGAGGCGTCGGCCGTGCGGGAAGGCGCCCGCCGCGCGCGTCCGCAGCATGACCCGAAGGCGGGGAGAGGTATTGAAAGGCAGGCTTTTCCTGGTAGGGACTCCCATCGGAAACCTTGAGGACGTGACCCTGCGCGCCCTGCGCGTCCTGCGGGAAGCCGACGTCATCGCCGCCGAGGATACGCGTCGCGTCCGCAAGCTCCTCAGCCGTTACGACATCCATACCCCGACCGTCTCCTATCACGGCCACAACGAGCGCGAGAAGGCGGCGGCCGTCGCGGAGGAGGTGGCGCGCGGGAAGAAGGTGGCGCTGGTGAGCGACGCGGGGATGCCCGGCGTCTCGGACCCCGGTTTCATGGCGGTCGGGGAATGCGTCCGGAGAGGCCTGGAGGTGGAGGTGGTGCCCGGGGCGAGCTCGCTGACGGCCGCCCTGGCCCTCTGCGGTCTTCCCCTCGCGCGCTTCCGCTGCGAGGGGTTCCTTCCCCGCAGGCGCACGCAGCGCCGCTCGCGCCTGCTGCCGCTGCTGCGGGAGGGGGAGGCTTTCGTCTTTTACGAGGCCCCGCACCGCATCCTGGAGACGCTGCGCGACCTGGCCGAGCTGGCCCCGGAGCGCATGCTGGTGGTGGCCAGGGAACTGACCAAGGCACACGAGGAGGTGTTGCGGGGCACGGCGCGCGAGGTGCTGCGCGCCTTCGCGGGCCGTGAACCCATGGGAGAATTTACCATAGTGGTGGCCCCGGCGGAGCGCGGGACGGAAGAGCCCCTGTCCGCGCTGGCGGCGGAGGTGACACGCCTGCGCGACGAGGGGTTGCCCACGCGCGAGGCCGTGCGCGCGGTGGCGCAGAAGCACGGCGTCTCCCAGCGGGAGGTCTACCGCGCCTGGCTGGACGAGAGGGCGGAGCGCGAGGGATGCGAGGCTGCGCCCGGAAACGGGGACATGGCATGATGGCCCGCGCGCGGCATGATGGGCCGCACGCGGCGTGGTGAAGGGTAGTAACGGGTGCCGGCGCGCGCATGGGCGCCGCGGAACGTCAGGGACGCGGGAAGAAGGGGTTGGGGAGGGCGAGCTCCTCGAAAGGGATGCCCTTGAGCTCCGCCACCTTGCGCGCGACGAGCACGACCCTGTCCGGCGCGTTGGGCTTTCCCCGGTGGGGATGGGGCGAGAGAAAGGGGCAGTCGGTCTCCACGAGCAGGCGCTCGAGCGGCGTTTCCCTCACCACCTCCTGCAGGCGCCGTGCGTTGGGGAAGGTGACGGGGCCTGCCACCGAGATATATCCTCCCAGGTCCATGACGGCGCGTGCCATGGCCGTGTCGCCGGAGAAACAGTGCATGACGAGGCGGCCCTCGAAGGGGGCGTATTCCTCCAGGATGCGCAGGGTTTCGGCGTGGGCCTCACGGTCATGGACCACCACGGGCAGGGAGAGTCCCCGCGCCAGTTCGAGCAGGGAGCGGAATGCCCTCTCCTGGTCGGCACGGGGGGAGAGGTTGCGGTAGAAGTCGAGCCCCGTTTCGCCGATGCCCACCACGCGGGGATCTTCCGCCAGTGAGGCCAGGGCCCGCAGGGTGGCACGGTCGAGATGCCTGGCGTCGTGGGGATGGATGCCCACCACCGCGTGAACGGACGGGAAGGCGTGCGCGAACTCCACGGCGCGGCGGCTGGACTCCAGGTCGATGCCGACGGCCACCACCTCGCTGACCCCCGCCTCGGCGGCCCTGCGCAGCGCGACGCCCACGTCCTCCTCGAGGAGGTCGAGGTGCGCGTGGGTGTCGACCAGGCCCATGTTCCCTCCCGCGGGGTCGTCATGCCTTGCGGGGAAAGAGCGGGCCGCCCTTTCCGACCCTCTGGCCGGGAGGGAAGAGGCCCCACGCGGCCGCCGCGGGCAGGTGGTGTTCGTGCACGGGGCGCCGGTAACCCAACCTCTGCCAGATGCCCTCCCCGGTGGCCGGCATGAAGGGGAGCACCAGCAGGGCGGTGATGCGCACCGCCTCCACCTGGTTGTAGAGCACCGTGTCCAGGCGGTCGGAGCGGTCGGGGTCCTTGGCCAGGTCCCAGGCCGCCGTCTCGTCCACGTAGCGGTTGACCGCCGCCAGGTAGTTCCACACCGCCTGCAGCGCCTCGTTGAAGGCGAAACGCTCCATGCAGCGGTCCAGCTCCGCGACGGCCATGGCCGCGCTCTCGCGCAGCGCTGCGTCCGCGACCTCCTCGACGCCCGCGGGAGCGGGCACCTCGCCGCCGCGATAGCGCTCCACCATGGCCAGCACGCGGCTGACCATGTTCCCCAGGGAATTGGCGAGGTCCGCGTTGTAGCGCCCCGTCATGTTCTCGCGCGAGAAGTTGCCGTCGTAACCGAAGGAGAACTCGCGCAGGAAGTAATAGCGGTAGGCGTCCACCCCGTACTCGTCGACCAGCTCGTGGGGGCTGATGACGTTCCCCTTGGACTTGGACATCTTCTCGCCCTCCACCGTGAGCCAGCCGTGGGCGAAGACCTGGCGGGGAAGGGGCAGGTCCGCGGCCATGAGCATGGCCGGCCACACGATGGCGTGGAAACGCAGGATCTCCTTGCCGATGAGGTGCACGTCGGCGGGCCAGATGCTGCGGAAACGGGCCTCGTCCAGGCTGTAGTCGATGGCGCTTATGTAATTGATGAGCGCGTCGAACCACACGTACATGACCTGGCTCTCGTCGAAGGGCAGGGGGATGCCCCAGGAGATGGTCTTGCGGCTGATACTCTGGTCCGCGAGGCCTTGCCTGATGAAGCTGACCACCTCGTTGCGGCGCATGTCCGGCTGTATGAATTCGGGGTGGGAGGAGATATGTTCCAGCAGGCGCTCGGCGTAGGCGGAAAGCCGGAAGAAGTAGTTCTCCTCCTGCACCATCTCCACCTCCCGGCCGCACTGGGGACATTTTCCATCCACCAGTTGGGAGGGGAGCCAGAAGGACTCGTCGGGAACGCAGTACCATCCCTCGTAGGTGTCCAGGTAGATGTCCCCCTTGTCGTAGAGGAGCTGTATGAAGTTGCGCGCCACCTCCATGTGCTTGGGGTCGGTGGTGCGGATGAAGAAGTCGTTGCTTATGTTGAGGCGCTTCCAGACCTCGGTGAAGTGCGTCACCATGCGGTCCGCCCATTCCTGGGGGGAAACGCCGTTGCGCTCGGCGGCGCGGGCGACGTGCTGGCCGTGCTCGTCGGTGCCGGTGAGAAAGAACACTTCCTCGCCCTTGAGGCGGTGGTAGCGGGCGAGGGCGTCCGCGGCCACCGTGGTGTAGGCGGTGCCTATGTGCGGCATGTCGTTGACGTAATAGATCGGCGTGGTCACGTAGTATGATTTGTCCATTTTTTTCCTTCCCATGTAAAAAAAGGTAAAAATTTCTTGACATCCCTCCTGCCTTGTCCATATAATTATATCCTTGGAACATCCCTTTATTGTCAAGGTAAGGGCATCTCGTCCGGGTTGCGAGAGCCCGGTGAGTATGGAAGAAAGGGTGGGCGATATGAAGGATACGGGAATCGTGAGGAAGATCGACGAACTCGGACGCATCGTCATACCCATGGAGATGCGCCGCACCTTGGACATCAAGGAGCGCGATCCCATCGAGATCTACGTGGAGGGGGAGCGCATCGTCCTCAGCAAGTACAATCCGGGATGCATTTTCTGCGGCAACCCGGAGAACAACAAACGTTTCAAGAATACCCGCGTCTGCCAGAAGTGCATCAACGAGCTCAAGCGCAAGTAGGGGCCGTAAAAAGGATCTTCATGCCAGCACGGGGGCGGAGGCATTCCGCCCTCTTTCTTATTGCCGTCTTGCGGGTGTTGAATGCCGGGGCGAGCGGGTGAGCGTGCCCGTCGCGGCCGGGCATCACCCCTCCCCCTCGAGGGCGCGGAAGAGCAGCAGGAGCTCGTCGCGGGAGAGCTCCTCGGCGCGGCAGGCGGGGGAGAGGCCGAGGCGTCGCAGGGCCTCCTCGACCCGGGAGCGGGGACGGTAGGGCTCCCTGCCGCCCGCGAGCGCGTTTACCAGCATTTTCCGCCTGAAGGAGAAGCAGGCGTCCACGAAGCGGAAGAACGGCGCCGTTTCCCCGGGCGCCAGGTCGCTCGCCTTCCTCTCCATGCGCAGCGCGCATGAGTCCACGCGGGGTGGCGGGAAAAAGACGGTCGGCGGCAGGTGGCAGACGCGGCGCATGTCGCAGAAGGTCTGCACCTTTACCGCAACGCCGCCGTAGGCGTCCCCGCGGGGTCCCGCGAGGTAACGGTCGGCGAGTTCCCTCTGCACCGTGACCACCAGGACCTCGGCCTGCGGGAGCTCGAGCAGGAGGCGGATGATGAGCGGGGTGGCCACGTTGTAAGGAAGGTTGGACACCACCTTGACCCGCTCGCCGGAAGGGAAGAGGTGGGCCAGGTCCAGGCGCAACGCATCGCCCTCGACCAGCAGCAGGTTGCGGGGTGCTCCCAGCACCTCGGGCAGGATGGCCGCGAAACGACGGTCCATCTCCACCGCCACCACCCGTCCCGCCCGCGCGCAGAGCTCCTCGGTGAGCGTTCCCAACCCGGGGCCGATCTCCAGGACGGTGTCCCGCGGCGAGAGTTCCGCGGCGTCCAGGAGGAGCCGCAGCATGTTGCCGTCCACCAGGAAGTGCTGCCCGAGGGAACGCGAGGGATGCAGGCCGTGTCTCTCCAGGATCTCGGCCACAACGCTGGGCCTGGCAAGTTCTCCCATGCCGGTTCACCTTTTCGGGGCCTAACCATCGTCGTGTGCACGACGCCCGGCCGCTCGCCGGCGCCGTTCCTTCCCGACGCGCCGCGGCACGTACGGCCCGGTAGACGAGGTCTTGGGCGCCCTCTCCGCGCGGCGGTCTCCAAGCACATGATACACGAGAGGCCAAGGGGCGAAAACGTGCCGCCGGCGGGGTTTATGAAAGCGGAACGTTGTTGCCCGTAAGATCTATGGAGATGCGGGGGGAACGGGAGAGAAGAAGGGGAAGGGACGCCGGGGGAGGGAAAGAAAGCGGGAGAGGGGAAAGAAAGGAAAGATCTGCGGAAAGCATCCCGTGTGCCCCCTTCCTTTTCGCCATCCTGCTGCTGTTGTCGACGATATCCGGTTGCACGGGCGCCTTTGTCTTATCCGCAAAAAGGCACCCTGATCCGGATTTCCAGGCGGGGGAGAGCGACCCCCGGTCTTTTATGCGGTGAAGACCGGTCGCATAAAGGGTATTTCTCGCGAGGGAAGGGTTGGAGTGAGCGTCGGGCAAAGCGCTCGGGGCGGAGGGGGAAGGGAGATGGCGGGGAAGGGAGGGGACGAAAGGAAAAGCGGGAGGAAGGGCGGCAAGGAGCGGGGAAGCGGCATGGATGAGCGGGGAGGGGGAGGGGAGATAATGGTAAGATAGGCGGGGGAAGCTTAAGGCGCGGAAGGGAGGAGGCGGACTTGCGCGGCGGGTTAAGTCTCAAGGCGCCGGCCAAGATAAACCTTTACCTGGAAGTGGGCCAGCTACGGCCCGACGGGTACCACCTCGTGCGCACCGTCATGCAGGCTGTCGCCCTGTGCGACCTGGTCAAGGTGGAGGTCCAGGACGGCGGGGTGGGCGTGGAGCTCTTGGTCGAGGGGGACGCCCCCCCGGGGGAGGAGAACCTGTGTCACCGCGCCGCCACGGCCTTCCTGGAGGCGGCGCGGCTGGAGTGGGGGGTGAACATCCGGCTCCGCAAGCGCATACCCGTGGCTGCAGGCCTGGGAGGGGGGAGCTCGGACGCCGCCGCCGTGCTGCGGGGCCTGAACCACCTGGCAGGAGATATCCTGCCGCGGGAGGAGTTGATGGGGCTCGCCGCCTCGCTGGGCAGCGACGTGCCCTTTTTCCTGGTGGGGGGAACCGCCCTGGGCGAGGGAAGGGGGGAGAGGATAATCCCGCAGGTGCAGGCGCCGCCCCTGCCCGTTGTTCTGGTAAATCCTGGCAAGCAGCTTTCCGCCGCCGACGTGTACCGCCGCTTCGACCTGGTGGGCGGGGACAGGCCCCCGCGCAGGGGGCCTTATCCACTGCTGGAATACCTGGCGAGGGGCGAGATGGGACGCCTTCCCGACCTCCTTTACAATTCCCTGCAGAGAGCCGCGTGCGAGCTGGAGCCCTCGCTCGAGCGCCTTCTCGCGCTGGCGCGGGAAGCGGGAGCTGCGGGTGCCCTGGTGAGCGGAAGCGGCCCCACCGTCTTCCTGCTGGCGAGCGGGGAGGAGGAAGCGAGCCGCCTGGAGAAGAGGATGGGGGAGGCGGCTCCCTGGGTGTGCACGGCGTCCTTCTGCCCGCACGGAGCGGCGCTCGCGGAGGAAGAGGCGGAAGGCGAGGGGCGGCCGGGATGCTGAGCGAGCAGGATCGTCCAGGGAAGCAACTCTTTATTGAAAACGCGAACGGTAAAGCATAATATGTTTATATGTTTCCGGTCGGTAATTGCGATGATGGGGGAAAGCCGTGGAGATCACAAGGGTAACCGTGCGGGAGATCGACATGAACATGGTGAAGGGGATCGCGAGCATCATCATCGACGACTGCTTCGTGGTGCACGACCTCAGGGTGGTGGACGGCGACCGTGGGTTTTTCGTGGCCATGCCATCGCGCAAGCTGCCGAACGGTGACTTCAAGGACATAGCGCATCCGCTCAACGCGGAGACGCGGGATAAGATCCAGAGGGCGGTACTCAACGAGTTCTTCAGGATGAAGAGGGAGAAGGGCGAGGAGATAGGGGATTCGGGAGAGGTCTGACCGCTCGGCTTGTCGCTGGGGCGTGGCCAAGCGGTAAGGCAGCGGCCTTTGGAGCCGCGACCGTAGGTTCGAATCCTACCGCCCCAGCCAGGAGAAACGGGGGCGCAAGCCCCCTTCTTCGCGTTGCGGGAAGCGATGCCGCTCGGCGGCCTCCGCGTTTTCATCCTGCGGGAACGGTGCGGGCTCCCGGCCCGCTTTCGCAGCGGCGCGGCCCGCGACGTTCGAGCCCGCGAGGCCCGGGACCGGGCGGGAGGCTTCCCTCACGGCGGGGACCATCCCGGACGGATGTTTCTCTTGTCACCGGGTGTCGGATAAAATAAGGCCGTTGATAAGGAAGGGGGAGAGAGTTGACGCGTGCCGCCCTTGTCCTCGCGGCCGGCGAGGGCACCAGGATGAAGTCGCGAACGCCCAAGGTCCTGCACCGCGTATGCGGGAAGCCCATGATATCCTGGGTGATCGATGCCGTGCACGCGCTTCTCGAGGAGGGGACGGTGCGGCGCATCCTGGTGGTGGTGGGAAACGGCGGCGATGAGGTGAAAGCCGAGCTGGAAGGGCGCGCCGAGTTCGTCTTCCAGCGGGAGCGCAGGGGAACGGGACATGCCGTGATGGTGGCCGCGCCCCTCATCCATGAGGAGGAGCTGCTGGTGCTCACCGCCGACTCCCCCCTCATCACGCCCGACACCCTGCGCCGGCTCTGCCTGCTGCACGAAGCCGAGAGGCCGGCGGTCACCATGTTGTGCGCGGTGATGGAGGACCCCACCGGCTACGGGAGGATAAAGAGGGACGCGGGAGGTGCCGTGGTAGGCGTGGCGGAGGAGAGCGAGGCCACGCCCGGGGAGAAGGAGATACGCGAGGTCAACACCTCCACCTACGTGTTCGATTGGGAGCGCCTGCGCTCCGTGCTGCCACGCTTGGAGGCCGACAATGCGAAAGGGGAGTACTTCCTCACCGACGCCCTGGGCATCCTGGCCGCCGAGGGGGGGCGCCTGGCGGCCCTTACGGTCGAGGATCCCGTCGAGGTGCTGGGGGTGAATTCCCGTGTCCACCTGGCGCAGGCGGAACGCGCCATGCGGGAGCGGCTGAACCGCCGCTGGATGGAGGAAGGCGTTACCATGGAAGACCCTTCCACGGTCTATATCGGGGGGGAGGTTGTCATCGGCCGCGACACCCTGCTGCGCCCCATGGTCATCCTGGAGGGGAAAACGGTGATCGGTGAGGGGTGTGTCCTGGGTCCGGGGACGAGGATCGTGGATTCCAGGCTGGGCAGGGGGGTGGTGGCGGAGCAGGCGGTGATCCGCGGCAGCGAGCTGGAGGACGGCGTGACCGTGGGCCCCTTCGCCAGCCTGCGCCCGGGCACCGTGCTCAAAAGCGGCTCCAAGGCGGGCACTTTCGTGGAGACCAAGAAGACGGTGCTGGGGAGGGGCAGCAAGATACCCCATCTCAGCTACATGGGCGACGCGGAGATCGGGGAGGGCGTAAACATCGGGGCGGGGAGCATAACCTGCAATTACGACGGCGTGAAGAAACACACGACGATAATAGAGGACGAGGCCTTTATCGGCAGCGACACCATGTTCATCGCCCCGGTGCGCATAGGCAGGGGAGCGGTGACGGGGGCCGGCTCCGCCATCAGCAAGGACGTGCCGCCGGGAGCGCTGGGTGTGGAGCGCAGCCACCAGCGTAACGTGCCGGAATACAGGAGCAGGAAAGCGAGGAAGAAGGAGGAGGCGGAAGGTCTTGAAGGAGATAACCCGTAAGAGGTTGATGATCTTCAGCGGGAGGTCATACCCGGAGCTGGGAAGGCAGATAGCGGGCCACCTGGGCATAAGCCTGGGGAGGGTGGAGCTCAAGACCTTCAGCAACGGCGAGCTCTATGTCCGCTACGAGGAGAGCGTGCGCGGCTGCGACGCCTTCGTGATACAGACCTGCTCCGACCCCATCAACGACCACCTCATGGAGTTGCTGCTGATGATCGACGCCCTCAACCGTGCCTCCGCCAAGCGCATCTCCGCCGTCATCCCCTACTACGGTTACTCGCGCCAAGACAAGAAGACGCTGGCGCGCGAGCCCATCAGCGCGCGGCTGGTGGCGGACATGATATCGGTGGCCGGTGCCGACCGCATCCTCACCATGGACCTCCACGCGGGCCAGATACAGGGTTTCTTCTCCGGCCCCATGGACCACATCACCGCCGTCCCGCTGCTGGCCTCTTACGTCTCCCGCCACGTCGACGGCGACATGGTCATCGTGTCCCCCGACGCGGGCAGGGTGAAGATGGCCAAGAAATACTCCGACCACCTGGGGGTGCCCATGGCCATACTGCACAAGCGGCGCCCGGGGCATAACCGGGCGGAGGTCATGCACGTCATCGGCGAGGTGGCGGGGAAGACGGCGGTCCTGGTGGACGACATGATCGATACCGGCGGCACCCTGGTGGCCTCCTCGGAAGCCCTGATAGACGCGGGAGCCAGGGAGGTCTTCGCGTGCGCCACCCACGGCATTTTCTCCGGCCCCGCCAAGGAGAGGCTGGACAAAAGCGTCCTGAAGAAGGTGGTGGTGACGGATACCCTTCCCATCCCGGACGAGCGGCGCAGTTCCAAGGTGGAGATACTCTCCATAGCCTCCGTCTTCGCCAACACCATCGCCAGCGTGTTCAAGGACGAGTCGGTGAGCGAGCTCTTCGGGGGCGACAACCAGCCCTGAGGCGTGGGGTTGCCGCGTGCCCGGGCCGCGGGGCTGGCGCCTGGCGGGTCAGCCGGCGAGTTCGCGGTAGAGCGCCTCGGCTTCCTCTTCCCCTTTCTCGATCTCGCCGGTAAGCTCACGGGCCTGCTTTATCGTTCGGTCCATGCCTTCGAGGGCGGACATGAGCTTGCCCGGATCTTCCCGGAAGGGAAGTCCTCCCACGACGGCGTTGCAGAAGCCGAGGTATTCCGCGTAGGCGTTGACGACCTCGACGTTCAGGGTCACCAGGGTCGCCAGTCGACTGCCGTACGGGGAGAACTTCTTTTCGTTCTCGCCCTCCAGCAGGCTTAATTTCTCCTGCACGGTGCGGAAGGCGGCGTAGGCCTCGGAAACGAGCCTCCTCCCCTCCTCGACGCACGCGCGTGCCCTGGGCTCGAGCGAAGCGATATCTTCCTCGCTGCGAAGGAGGAGTTCCATGCGGGAGGGCAGCTCCTTGACCTCTGCCAGCACGGCTCGGGCGCCGATGTACGCGGAGCGGGCTTCCCGGGCATACCTGGCCGCCTGCGAGCCGCAGCCGGAGGAGAGGAGGGGTAACGCGAGGGCCAGGACCGCCGCGAGAAACGACGTGAAAAGCGCAGACGCCGCCCCTCTGCCCCCTCGCCTTCCACTTCCCTTACGTTCTGCACATCCCATCACCGCATCCCCGTCCTTTCCCCGGCAGGCCTTACGCCGCCCTGGCTCTCTTGGCGTTTCCGGCGACCCGTGACGCCCTGCCCGTTATGCAAGCCGTTTCACTTTCCTCACAGGCCGGCGCTCCTGTAATACGCGTCGGCCTCCTCCGCCGCCCGGGAGCCTTTCTGCAGGAGGTCGCGTATCTCGTCCGTCAGCCGGTCGATCTCGTCCACGTAGAAGGAAAGCTGCTCCGTGCTCTCCGCCATGGGCAGGACGTCGAGCATGTCCGTGACGGTGGAGAGAAGCTCCCGGTTGCGCGAGAAGGCTTCCAGCTCTATCTCCACGGCCTCCAGGGCGAGGCGGGCGTATTCCGCGTACTTGCCGCCCTCGGTTTCCATGACCTGCCGAAGCAGGTCCCCGGCCTTCGTGTAGCGGGACTCCAGCTCATCCACGTCTACCAGGGCCATCTCCGCGAGGGATTTCCCTTCCGCGATGGTCTCCTCCACCTGGCTGTAGCGGGTTCCCAGGGTGTCGAAGCGCTCCACCAGCTCCAGGAGGTCCTCGAGCAGGGGCCGGGAGGAGGAGATCATGGAGACGGCCTCATCCACCTTGCCCCTGCCGTCGCCGCCGCCGGAACAACCCGTCGCCGCGAGGAGGACGACGAGCACGGCGGTGTACGCGAGAACCTTTTTCCCGTAACTCATTTGCTATCTTTTTTCTTTGCCCGCGGCCTTTTCCCTTTCCCGCGCGCGGGGCCGTCCCCGCGTCCGCCGCCCTCGGGCCCGTGCCGGCGGGCAGCGGCGCTCAGTTGAAGAGGTTCATGGCGGTGTCCAGCCCGTCCATGATGACCGACTCGGCCGCCGATGCCGCGCGCTCGCACCAGGAGAGGAATTCCTCCAGCTCCCTGCCGCGCAGTTCCGCGAGGACGTACGCTGCCGGGTCCATGCCTTCCGGGGGCCTTCCCACCCCCACGCGTACGCGCGGGAAGTCGGCGGTACCCAGGGCCTCGATCACCGATTGCACGCCCAGGTGGCCCCCCGAGGAGCCGCCCCTGCGGATGCGGATGGCGCCCGGCTTCAGGTCTATATCGTCGTGCACCACCAGTATGCGCGAGGGGTCCACGGCCAGCTTGCGGCGCAGCTTGCGGGCGGCCTTGCCGCTGAGGTTCATGTAGGTGAGGGGGCGGGCGAGATAGATCTCCTCGCCGTAGATGGTGGCCCCGGCCAGGTCATAGAGGCGGCCGTGCCGGAAGGAGACCCCGTTGCGGCGGGCCAGCGTCTCCACCGTCCAGAAACCGGCGTTGTGCCTCGTGTGCCGGTACCTGTCCCCCGGGTTCCCCAGTCCGAGAACGAGAAACATCGACCCTCCCGCTGTTGCATGCCAGGAATGCGCTTCCTTCCCGCCCGGTCGCCGCGGAACCCGCGCCGTGCCCCGCGCGGCATCGGCCGCTTTCCCGGCTGCCCCGAGCCCCTGCCTGCCTGCAAGCCGCGTGCTCGGCCATGCCTCATCCTGCAAGGGACGCTCCGACGCGCGAGGAAGGCGCTTTACCGCCCGTATGCCCATAGCCGCGCTGCATGTACCCGCGCGTTTCTCGTGGGGGTTGCGGAAGGACTGGATTTCGCGCCGCGGCGGGCACCTATTCCCCGCCGGGCACCTATTCCCCGCCGGCTTCCTCCTCGGGGGCGCCGACCGCCTCCTCCGCGTCGGCTCCCGTCTCCGTGGCGACCCCTTCTTCAGCGGCCTCCTCCGCCGCCTCCTCCGCGGCTTCCTCCGCGGCTTCCTCGGCGTACAGTTCCATCACGGCCCTTGCCGCCTCGCGCACGCGCTTCGGTGTGACCGCGGCCACTATCTCCTCGGGCTTGTTGAGGTACTTCACGCCCTCGAGGCGTGGGAGATCGCCGATACGCAGGTTTTCCTTGAGGTCCAGGTGGGACACGTCCACGGTGATGTGTTCCGGGAGGTCCTTCGGCAGGCACTGCACGTTGACCTCGTAGAGGTAGTGCTGCAGGATGCCGCCCGACCTCACCCCCACGGGTTCGCCCGTGAAGTGCAGGGAGACCACGGCGTGCAGCTCCTCGTCGGCGTGTATCTTCTGCAGGTCCACGTGGAGAATGTGGTCCTTGAGGGGGTCACGCTGTACCTCCTTGACGACCACGGTATGCTCCTCTGAATCGCCCGCTATATTGAGGCGCAGAAGACCGTGCAGGCCCCTCTCGCGCCTCAGGGCGGCCATGAAGGGTTTCTCCTCCAGGGCCAGCAGCACGGGGTCGAACCTGTGCCCGTAGAGGACAGCGGGGATGAGTCCCTCCCGCCGCATCCGTTTCGCCGCCTGCTTCCCCTTGTCCGTGCGGCGGGCAGCCTGCAATAACGTCTGCATTTGCAACACCTCTTATCGTCATCATTTTCCGCGCTGCCGCGGATCGACTAAACAATTATAGGTAAACGCACCCCGCCCCGCAAGAATCTGTGCTGGTTCACTACATGGTGAACACATCATCCCTATCCTTGCTCTCCTCCATCCACGCCTTCAGGAACTCCATGGGGGTGAGATAACCCAGGCTCTGGTGTGGTCTCACGTAATTGTACACGTAATTCCATCTGCAAAGGATCTCGTTGAGC